>NZ_AXCA01000025.1:0-48627 GCF_000475415.1 Halomonas sp. PBN3
TTGCCGGGGGATACTTACTTCTTTTTCATCTTGAGGCGAGGGCGATACCATGCCGGGTTACCCCTGACCCCGACGACTTCGTGGGAGCCTTCCATGAGTGAACTCGCCCTTTCCCGCCCCGCGCGGGTCTCCGTGCCGGCCATCGCCGCCGGCGCCCTGCTGCTGGGTGCCCTGGCCGTGGGCACCGCCTTCGGCGCGCGTCTCGGCGCCCTGATGGTGGTCGGTGGCCTGCTCGGCATGGTGCTCTACCATGCCGCCTTCGGGTTCACCGCCGCCTGGCGGGTGTTCATCACCGAGCGCCGCGGCCGCGGCCTGCGCGCCCAGATGGTGATGCTGACCATCGCCGTGCTGCTGTTCTTCCCGGCGCTGGGCGCCGGCAGCCTGTTCGGCCAGTCGGTCTATGGGTTCGTGTCGCCCATCGGCGTCTCGGTGATCGTCGGCGCCTTCCTCTTCGGCATCGGCATGCAGCTGGGCGGCGGCTGTGCCTCCGGCACCCTGTTCACCGCCGGCGGCGGCAACGCCCGCATGCTGATCACCCTGCTGTTCTTCATCGTCGGTTCGCTGATCGGTACCGCCCACTTCACCTGGTGGCAGAGCCTGCCCGCCTTCCAGCCGGTCTCCCTGGTGCGGGAGTTCGGCGTCGGCGGCGGCCTGGTGGTCAGCCTGGGACTCTTCGCCGCCATCGCCGCCTTCACCGTGGTCATGGAGAGGCGTCGCCACGGCGGCCTGGAGCGCGCCCCAGTGATCGATGCCGGCAACCGCCGCTGGCTCACCGGCCCCTGGCCGCTGCTGTTCGGCGCCGTGGCCCTGGCGCTGCTCAACTTCGCCACCCTGGCCCTGGCTGGCCGCCCCTGGGGCATCACCTCGGCCTTCGCCCTGTGGGGCGCCAAGGGCTTCGAGGCGCTCGGCGGCGACGTCAGCCAGTGGGGCTACTGGCAGGCCTCCTGGAACGCCGCGGCGCTGGAGGCGACGATCTGGCGCGACATCACCAGCGTGATGAATATCGGCATCCTGGTCGGCGCCCTGATCGCCGCCTCCCTGGCCGGCAAGTTCGCCCCCAGCTTCCGCATCCCGGCCCGGTCGATCGCGGCGGCGGTGATCGGCGGCCTGCTGCTCGGCTACGGCGCGCGCCTGGCCTTCGGCTGCAACATCGGTGCCTACTTCAGCGGCATCGCCTCCGGCAGCCTGCATGGCTGGGTGTGGCTGGTGGCGGCCTTCGCCGGCAACCTGATCGGCGTGCGCCTGCGGCCGTTGTTCTTCACCGGCGAGGCGGCGCGCAAGCCCGCTGCCAAGGGCTGCTGATCGCCGTCGGCGTAGCGTGACCCCCGCCTGCCCCGCGCCCGGCCCTGCCGGGGCGTGGTGATTTCGGGCGTGGTAGAGTGTTCCGAAAAGGCGCCGGCAGAGCGCCCGCGGCCCGTTCCTGTCCACCCGACCGAGAGCAGAGATGACCACCGAGACCAAGCGCCCCCTGTATATTCCCTACGCCGGCCCGCCGCTGCTGGAGATGCCGCTGCTCAACAAGGGCAGTGCCTTCAGCCAAGAGGAGCGCATCGAGTTCAATCTGATCGGCCTGCTGCCCCAATGCGTCGAGACTATCGAGGAGCAGGTGGAGCGGGCCTATCGCCAGTATCAGCAGTGCCAGACCGACCTGGACAAGCACATCTACCTGCGTGCCATCCAGGACGACAACGAGACCCTCTACTACCGGCTGGTCTCGGAACATCTCGAGGAGATGCTGCCGATCATCTACACCCCCACGGTGGGCAAGGCGTGCCAGGAGTTCTCCAACATCTACCGCAACCATCGCGGGCTGTTCATCAACTACGGCGACCGCGACCGCATGGATGACATCCTGCGTTCCTCCACTAAGGACAAGGTGAAGGTGATCGTGGTCACCGACGGCGAGCGCATCCTGGGGCTTGGCGACCAGGGCATCGGCGGCATGGGGATCCCCATCGGCAAGCTCTCCCTCTACACCGCCTGTGGCGGCATCAGTCCCGCCTACACCCAGCCGATCATGCTGGACGTGGGCACCAACAACCAGGCGCTGCTGGACGACCCCATGTACATGGGCTGGCGGCATCCGCGCATCTCCCAGGAGGAGTACGACGCCTTCCTCGCGGAGTTCATCGCCGCGGTGAAGCGCCGCTGGCCCGGCGTGCTGCTGCAGTTCGAGGACTTCGCCCAGGCCAACGCGGTGCCGCTGCTGTCGCGTTACCGCAACGAGCTGTGCTGCTTCAACGACGACGTTCAGGGCACCGCCGCGGTGGTGGTGGGCACCCTGATGGCGGCCTGCCAGGCCCGTGGCGAGGGCATCGCCCAGCAGCGGGTGGTGTTCGTGGGGGCGGGCTCCGCCGGCTGCGGCATCGCCGAGATGGTGGTGGTGGCCATGCAGGCCGAGGGGCTCTCGGAGCAGGAGGCCCGCGCGCGCATCTACATGGTCGACCGCGAGGGCCTGGTCACCGATGACCAGGACTGGCTGCGTGACTTCCAGCGTCGCCTGGCCCACGAGGCCGCGTCGACCGACGGCTGGGACGGCCAGGAGCTGGTGGAGACGATCCGCCAGGTCAAGCCCACGGTGCTGATCGGGGTGTGCGGGCGACCGGGGATCTTCACCGAGGAGGTGGTGCGCACCATGCATGCCGGCTGCGAGATGCCGGTGATCATGCCGCTCTCCAACCCCACCTCCCAGGCCGAGGCGCTGCCCGCGGACGTGATCCGCTGGACCGATGGGGCCGCCCTGGTGGCCACCGGCAGCCCCTTCCCGCCGGTGGAGCACGAGGGACGCTCGATCCCCATCGCCCAGTGCAACAACGCCTACATCTTCCCGGGCATCGGCCTCGGGGTGGTGGCCTCGGGGGCCAGCCGGGTGACCGACGACATGCTGATGGCGGCCTCCCGGGCGCTGGCCCGCGAGGCGCCCATCGTCAAGGAGGGAAAGGGGGCGCTGCTGCCGCCGCTCTCCTGGATCCGCGAGCTCTCCAAGGCGATTGCCTTCGATGTCGCCGGCCAGGCCCAGGGGGAGGGCGTGGCGCTGAAGACCAACGGCATCAAGCTGCGCGAGGCGATCGAGCGCAACAGCTGGACGCCGGAGTATCGGCGCTATCGTCGACGGTCGTTCTGACCCCTACCAAGCTCCGACAAGAAGGCCCTGCCGGGTAACCCGGCAGGGCCTTTTGCTGCGGTACCGAGCGCGGGGCTTAGGCGGCGCCGATCATCTTGCGCAGCACGTAGTGCAGGATGCCGCCGTGGCGGTAGTAGGCTAGCTCGTTGGCGGTGTCGATGCGGCACAGCGCCTCGATCCGCTTCTCGCCCTTGTCGCTCTTGATGGTCACGGTGACCTTGCCGCCCGGGGTGAGCTCGGACAGCCCCTCGATGGAGATCGTCTCGTCACCGGTCAGGCCCAGGGTCTGGCGGCTCTCGCCCTCCGGGAACTGCAGCGGCACCACGCCCATGCCGATCAGGTTGGAGCGGTGGATGCGCTCGTAGGACTCGGCCAGCACCGCGCGCACGCCGAGCAGCCGGGTGCCCTTGGCGGCCCAGTCGCGGGAGGAGCCGGTGCCGTACTCCTTGCCGGCCACCACCACCAGCGGCGTCCCCTCCTGCTGGTAGCGCATGGCGGCGTCGTAGATCGCCATCTGCTCGCCCGAGGGCACGTGGCGGGTCTCGCCGCCGACCACGCCGTCTAGCATCTCGTTCTTGATGCGCACGTTGGCGAAGGTGCCGCGCATCATGATCTCGTGGTTGCCGCGCCGCGAGCCGTAGGAGTTGAAGTCCACCGGCTTGACGCCGTGCTCCTGCAGGTAGCGCCCGGCGGGGCTGTCGGGCTTGATGGCGCCGGCGGGCGAGATATGGTCGGTGGTCACCGAGTCGCCCAGCATGGCCAGGATGCGGGCCTCCTTGACGTCCTCGATGGCGTCGGGCTCGCGGCCCATCCCCTCGAAGAAGGGCGGGTGCTGGATGTAGGTGGACTCGGGCCACTCGTAGACCTGGCTCTCGGGCACCTTGATGGCCTTCCACACCTCGTCGCCGTCGAACACCTCGGCGTACTCCTTGGAGAACATCGCGGTGTTGACCTGGGCCACCGCCTCGGCGATCTCCGCCTGGCTGGGCCAGATGTCCTTGAGGTAGACCGGCTCGCCGTCGCTGCCGGTACCGAGGGGATCCCGGGTCAGGTCGCAGCGCACGTTGCCGGCCAGGGCGTAGGCCACCACCAGGGGCGGTGAGGCCAGCCAGTTGGTCTTGACCAGCGGGTGCACCCGGCCCTCGAAGTTGCGGTTGCCGGAGAGCACCGAGGCCACGGTGAGGTCGCCCTCGTCGATGGCCCTCTCGATGGCCTCGGGGAGCGGGCCGGAGTTGCCGATGCAGGTGGTGCAGCCGTAGCCCACCAGGTTGAAGCCCAGCGCGTCCAGGTCCTCGTTGAAGCCGCCGGCGGCCAGGTAGTCGGTCACCACCTTGGAGCCGGGGGCCAGCGAGGTCTTGACCCAGGGCCGGGTGGCGAGCCCCTTCTCACGGGCCTTGCGGGCCAGCAGGCCGGCGGCCATCATCACGCTGGGGTTGGAGGTGTTGGTGCAGGAGGTGATGGCGGCGATCACCACATCGCCCGGGTCGAGCTTGAAGCGCTCGCCGTCGAGGTCGACGTCCTGGCTGTCGGCGTGCTCATAGCTGCGCTCGACGCCCACCGCGGTCTGGCCGCCCTCGGACATCAGCTTGCCCTCCTCGGTGGAGGAGAGCGGCTTGCCGTCGTCCTCCATCACCTTCTCGAAGGCGGTCTGCATGTCCTTCAGCGCGACGCGGTCCTGGGGCCGCTTGGGGCCGGCCAGGCTGGCTTCCACCTCGCCCATGTCCAGCGCCAGGGTGTCGCTGAAGACCGGCTCGTCGCCGGGCTCGCGCCACAGCCCCTGGGCCTTGCTGTAGGCCTCCACCAGGGCGATCTGGGCGTCGTCGCGGCCGGTCAGACGCAGGTAGTTGAGGGTCTCGTCATCGACCGGGAAGAAGCCGCAGGTGGCGCCGTACTCGGGGGCCATGTTGGCGATGGTGGCACGGTCGGCCAGCGGCAGGTCCTTGAGGCCGTCGCCGTAGAACTCCACGAACTTGCCCACCACGCCACGCTTGCGCAGCATCTCGGTGACGGTGAGCACCAGGTCGGTGGCGGTGATGCCTTCACGCAGCTTGCCGGTGAGCTTGAAGCCCACCACCTCGGGGATCAGCATGGAGACCGGCTGGCCGAGCATGGCGGCCTCGGCCTCGATGCCGCCCACGCCCCAGCCGAGCACGCCCAGGCCGTTGATCATGGTGGTGTGGGAGTCGGTGCCCACCAGGGTGTCGGGGTAGGCGAGGGTCCTGCCGTCCTCCTCCTTGGTCCACACCGTCTTGCCCAGGTACTCCAGGTTGACCTGGTGGCAGATGCCGGTGCCCGGCGGCACCACGCGGAAGTTGTCGAACGCCTGCTGACCCCAGCGCAGGAACTCGTAGCGCTCGCGGTTGCGCTCCATCTCCAGGGCGACGTTGTCCTTGAAGGCGGTGGGGGTGCCGAACTTGTCCACCATCACCGAGTGGTCGATGACCAGGTCCACCGGCGAGAGGGGGTTGATGCGGGCCGGGTCCTCGCCCAGGCGCTGCACGGCGGCGCGCATGGAGGCCAGGTCGACCACCCCGGGCACCCCGGTGAAGTCCTGCATCAGCACCCGCGCCGGGCGGTAGCCGATCTCGCGGTCGGAACGCCCCTCGCGCTGCCAGTCGACCAGCGCCTGCATGTCCTCGCGGGCGACGCTCTCGTCATCGGCGAAGCGCAGCTGGTTCTCCAGCAGGATCTTCAGGGTCTTGGGCAGCCGCTCGATGTTGCCCAGCGCCTCGGCGGCCTTGCCCAGGCTGTGGTAGTGGTAGGTGTGGCCACCGGCCTCGAGGGTCTGCAGGGTATCGGGGGTGGAGTCGGTACTCATCGAAGTCCTCCTCATCGCGGAGTGTGAACGAACCTTCCTGGTCGTGTGAGTGTATATGGTCATGATAGGCGCCCTTTTCAATGGTTGCCTGACCCTGGCGACCACTCCGGCAGGCAGTGCTTGAAACCTCGGGCACCCGCCGCCATGTCACCGAGTCAGTGTCCACCCATTCGATGACGGGCCGACGACGCCCGGGGAGCCAGGATGCATGAGCAGGAACTGATCCCGCGGCGGGTGCGCTGCCCCTACTGCGACGCCCCCTTCGACCTGCTGCTGGACCCCTCCCAGGGCAGCCAGCTGACCTGGGAGGATTGCCATGTGTGCTGCGCGCCGATCCAGGTGCGCATCGAGGCCGACCCTGCCGATCCCGAGGCGCTGGCGGTCAGCCTGGGCCGCGACGACGAGGTGCTGTAGAGCGTCCTGCTGGCGCGTGACGACGCCTCACGCCTGACGGGCCGCGGGGGCCGCGGGGGCCACCTGCGGCTGCTACAATGGCGCCACTTTCCAGAATGCGACAGTCACGAGGATTCTCCATGAGCGATGCGCGTCACGAACGCCTGATCATTCTCGGCTCCGGCCCGGCGGGCTACACCGCCGCGGTCTACGCCGCCCGTGCCAACCTCAAGCCGCTGCTGATCACCGGCATGCAGGCCGGCGGCCAGCTCACCACCACCACCGATGTGGACAACTGGCCCGGCGACGACACCGGTGTCCAGGGGCCGGAGCTGATGGAGCGCATGAAGCGCCATGCCGAGCGCTTCGATACCGAGGTGCTCTTCGACCATATCCATGAGGTCGAGCTGCGCAGCCGGCCCTTCACCCTCAAGGGCGACGCCGGAACCTACACCTGCGACGCCCTGGTCATCGCCACCGGGGCGAGCGCCCGCTACCTGGGGCTGCCGTCGGAGCAGCAGTTCATGGGGCAGGGGGTCTCGGCCTGCGCCACCTGTGACGGTTTCTTCTACCGCAACCAGGAGGTGGTCGTGGTGGGCGGCGGCAATACCGCCGTGGAGGAGGCGCTCTATCTCGCCAACATCGCCTCGAAGGTGACCCTGGTGCACCGTCGCGACAGCCTGCGGGCCGAGAAGATCCTCCAGGACAAGCTCTTCCAGAAGGCGGAGGAGGGCAAGGTGGTACTGGAGTGGAACCATACCCTGGATGAGGTGCTGGGCGACAACACCGGGGTGACCGGCGTGCGCCTGAAGTCCACCGACACCGGCGAGACCAAGGAGCTCCAGGTGCCGGGCGTGTTCATCGCCATCGGCCACAGCCCCAACACCGGCATCTTCGAGGGGCAACTTGATATGGCCGGCGGCTATATCAAGGTGAAGTCCGGCCTCGACGGCAATGCCACCGCCACCAGCGTGCCGGGCGTGTTCGCCGCCGGCGACGTCATGGACCATGTCTACCGCCAGGCCATCACCTCCGCCGGCAGCGGCTGCATGGCCGCCCTGGACGCCGAGCGCTACCTGGACGAGCTGTAAGCGCCCAGTGACGAGCGACAAGCACCAAGCCGCTCAGTGACGGGCGGCCGGTGTCGAGGCAACAGACAAGAAACCCCGCCGGGTAGTCGATTCGGCGGGGTTTCTTGTTGTCGCCGGCCACGACGGGGGCACCATCTCGCTCGGCGCTAGTAATGCGGCGGCAGCTCGTCCTCGGGGCGAGGTTGTGCCGCATCTCCCTCCTGCAGCGCCTGCTGCTGCTCGCGGAGCTTCTGCTGCATCAGGTCGTTGATGCGCTCCAGCCGGGCGAGCCGCCGTTCCTGGGTGGCGACGGCCTCGTCAAGGGTGTCGAGCCAGTGCTCCTGGTAGGCGATCCGGCTCTCCAGAGCCTCCAGGCGTGCCTCCAGCGCCTCGGGCGCCGTCGCCGTGCTCATGCTAGAATCCTGCCGCTGCGTGTCACCGTTCACCGTGGCACCTTCCCGTGATTGCTGTTGTCGTTCATCACCCAACAAGAGAGTCATTCGAGTCCATGAATCGCAAGGTCATGTTTCGTTGCACCCTGGTCAGCCTGCTGCTCGCCGCCCCGGCGCCGCTGCTGATCGCCCTGTTCATCCACCTGGCCGGCGGCGCCCTCTCCGAGGCACTGTTCGAGAGCCTCGCCATCGGCGGCGTCGCCGTGGTCTATGCCGCCGCAGCCGTGGCGGTCTTCCTGCTGCTGCTGCTCGGCACCCTGGCGGTCAATGTCCTCACCCCGCAGCTGGTCAACCTGGCCGAGGTCGAGAGCGACGACCGTGAGTTCGGCGAGGTGAAGTGGTTCAACGTCAATAAGGGCTACGGCTTCATCACCCGCGACAGCGGGGAAGATGTCTTCGTCCACTTCCGTGCCATCCGCGGGCGCGGCCATCGCACCCTGGCCGAGGGGCAGAAGGTGCGCTACCACATCATCGAGAACGAGCGGGGGCTGCAGGCCGACGATGTCACGGTGATCACCTGACGTTCGCCAGCTCCTGCCGTCCCTGACCAGCGCCCCGCCTCGTGCGGGGCGCTGTCGTTGTGGCTACCGGCCGGAGTCGGGCCAGTCGATCTCTGCCTCGCTGCCGTCCGGCAGCACCCGCAGGAAGCGGTCGGGGTCGTCGCCGGGCTGCCAGCCGCCCAGCGAGCAGCGCACCTCGCAGGCCAGCCGGGCCGCCGCGGCCCGGGCACAGGCGGCGTCGCTCTCCCAGGGGGTGTGGGGGCTGTCGAACCACAGGCTGGCGTAGCCGTCGGCGGCGCGCTCCACCAGCAGCACCGGGATCTCGTGGTCGCCCAGGCGGCCGCGGGTACGCCACTTGCCCTTGCCGGCAGGCGCCAGGGGGGCGGCGGCGAGGGTGTCGCCGAGCCAGTCGTTAAGCGCGTCCTGCGGCGCCTGGGCCAGGTAGACCTCGATGTCGGGATAGCGGGCTTCGCTTGCCATGGGGCTCCTCAGGGGCGGGCGCCGTCGATGAACAGGTGCGTCATGATCGCCTCGTAGACCCGGCTCAGGGTGTCGAGGTCGGCGGCAGGCACGCGCTCGTTGACCTGGTGGATGGTGGCGTTGAGGGGGCCCAGCTCCACCACCTGGCTGCCCAGGGTGGCGATGAAGCGGCCGTCCGAGGTGCCGCCCGAGGTGGAGAGCTCCGGGGTGTGGCCGGTGACCTGCTCGACCCCGCGCAGCGCCGCCTCCACCAGCTCGCCCTCGGCGGTGAGGAAGGGCTCGCCGTTGAGCGTCCAGTCCAGCTCGTAGTCCAGGCCGTGGGCGTCGAGGATCGCCTCGGTGCGCGAGCGGAGCTCCTCGTCGGTCACCTCGGTGGAGAAGCGGAAGTTGAACACCACCTCCACCTCACCGGGGATGACGTTGGTGGCGCCGGTGCCGGCACGCACGTTGGAGACCTGGAAGCTGGTGGCCGGGAAGAAGGCGTTGCCAGCGTCCCAGTGCTCCCGCGCCAGGGCGTCGAGCGCCGGCAGCGCCTGGTGGATGGGGTTGCGCGCCAGGTGGGGGTAGGCCACGTGGCCCTGGATGCCGCGGATGTGCAGTACCCCGCCCAGGGAGCCGCGCCGGCCGTTCTTGATCACGTCGCCGAGGCGCGCGGTGGAGGAGGGCTCGCCGACGATGCAGTAGTCGAGCCGCTCATGGCGCTCGCGCAGCTGCTCGACCACGGCGCGGGTGCCGTCCACCGCGGGGCCCTCCTCGTCGGAGGTGATCAGGAAGCCGAGCCGCCCGTGGTGGTCGGGGTGGGCGGCGAGGAAGCGCTCCACCGCCGTGATCATGGCCGCCAGGCTGCCCTTCATGTCGGCGGCGCCGCGGCCGCGCAGCATGCCCTCGTCGTCGATGCAGGGCGCGAAGGGCGGGAAGTCCCAGCGGGTGTGGGGGCCGCTCGGCACCACGTCGGTGTGCCCGGCGAAGGCCAGCAGCGGGCCGTGGTGGCCGCGGGTGGCCCAGAAGTTCTCGACGTCGCCGAAGGGCAGGCGCTCGACGTGGAAGCCGAGCGCCTCGAGGCGCTCGATCATCAAGGCCTGGCAGCCCAGGTCGTCCGGCGTCACCGAGGGGCGTGCCAGCAGGTCGAAGGCGAGCCGCAGGGTGGGCGAGAGGTCGCCGGGATCAGTTGTGGGCATGCAGCGCCTCGTTGAGCGCGATGGCGCTCTTGTTGGTGAGGCACTCGATGCGGCCGTTCTGGGAGTTGCGGCGCAGCAGCAGGTCGTCCTGGTTGGCCAGCTCGCGGGCGGCCACGGTCTTGACCTCCTGGCCCTGGTCGTCGAGCAGGGTGACCTTGGCGCCGGCGGTGATATAGAGGCCCGCCTCCACGGTGCAGCGGTCGCCCAGCGGGATGCCGATGCCGGCGTTGGCGCCGATCAGGCAGCCCTCACCCACCTTGATCACGATGTTGCCGCCGCCGGAGAGGGTGCCCATGGTGGAGCAGCCGCCGCCGAGGTCCGAGCCCTTGCCCACCATCACGCCGGCGGAGATGCGGCCCTCGATCATGCCGGGGCCCTCGGTGCCGGCGTTGAAGTTGACGAAGCCCTCATGCATCACCGTGGTGCCCTCGCCCAGGTAGGCGCCCAGGCGCACCCGGGCGGTGTCGCCGATGCGTACGCCGCCAGGCACCACGTAGTCGGTCATCTTGGGGAACTTGTCGACGCAGTCCACCGAGAGGTGGCGGCCGGCCAGGCGCGCCTTGAGGCGGCGGGCGGGCAGCTCCTGGACATCGATGGCGCCCTCGTTGGTCCAGGCGACGTTGCGCAGCAGGCCGAACATGCCGGTGAGGTCGAGGCCATGGGGCTTGACCAGGCGGTGGGAAAGCAGGTGCAGCTTGAGGTAGACCTCGGGCGCGCTCTGCGGCGGCAGGTCCTCGGCCAGGAACATCGCCACCAGCGGGCGCTGGGCACCGGCGAAGGCCTCGGCCAGCTCGGCCTGTTCGGCGTGGCCCGCGGCCTTCAGCGCCCCGGCCAATTCGGCGCACTGCTCGGGCAGGAAGCTTACCGCGGCGTTGCCTTCGGGCACGTCCAGCACCTGCTTGACCGCCGCGATCAGGCCGTCGTCGGGGTTAAGCAGCGGTGCCGGGTAGTAGATCTCCAGCCAGTCGCCCTGGGTGTTCTGGGTGCCGGTTCCGAGTGCAAAGCTCAGCATGTCGAGGGTCCTCGTGCGTCGAGTGGGAAGAGGGGGAGTCGGGAAGGGCGTCAGCCCTTGATGTCGTCGTAGTCGCCGTCGCGGAAGCCCACGCGGATCTCGTCACCGGTGTCCAGCAGCGGGCGCTTGAGCAGGGTGGGGTGGGCCAGCAGCAGCTCGCGGGCCCGGTTGGCGTCCATCGCCTGCTTCTCCTCCTCGGGGAGGTTGCGCCAGGTGGTGCTGCGCTTGTTGAGCGCGGTGAGCACCGGCACCTTCTCCAGGATGTGCTCGAGCAGTGCCGCGGAGAGGCCATCCTCGCGCAGGTCGTGGTACTGGTAGGGGATGCCGGAGTGGTCCAGCGCCTTGCGGGCGCGGCGACAGGTGTCGCAGTTCTTGATGCCGTACAGGGTGATCATCACAGCCTCCTCTCGATGACGTCGCGGATGCGGCGGGCCGCCTCGACGGTGGCCTCGACCTCGGCCACCAGCGCCAGGCGCACCCGGCCGCGGCCGGGGTTGGCGCCGCTGGCGGCTCGGCCCATGTAGCTGCCAGGGAGCACGCTGACATGGGCCTGGGTGAAGAGCTCGCGGGCGAAGGCCTCGTCGTCGCCCCCCGGGACCGCCGGCCACAGGTAGAAGCTCGCCTCGGGGGTGGGGAAGTCCAGCACCGGGGCGAGGATCTCGGTCACCGCGGCGAACTTCGCGCGGTAGGCCTCGCGGTTGGTACGCACGTGGGCCTCGTCGTTCCAGGCGGCGATGGCGGCGTGCTGTACGGGGAGCGCCATGGCACAGCCGTGGTAGGTGCGGTAGCGCCGGAAGGGGGCGATCAGCGCGGCGTCGCCGGCCACGAAACCGGAGCGCAGCCCCGGCAGGTTGGAGCGCTTGGAGAGCGAGTGGAACACCAGGCAGCGGCGGTAGTCGTGGCGGCCGAGCGCCGCGCAGGCCTGAAGCAGCCCCGGCGGCGGGGCGGCCTCGTCCAGGTAGAGCTCCGAGTAGCACTCGTCCGAGGCGATGATGAAGTCATGCTCATCCGCCAGGGCGATGAGTCGCTTGAAGTCATCGAGCGGCGTCACCGCGCCGGTGGGGTTGCCCGGCGAGCAGAGGAACAGGACCTGCACCTCGCGCCAGGTGGCGGCGGGCACGGCGTCGAGGTCGGGACGGAAGCCGTTCTCGGCTCGGCAGTCCAGGAAGAGCGGCTCGCCGCCGGCCAGCAGGGTGGCGCCCTCGTAGATCTGGTAGAAGGGGTTGGGCATCGCCACCTGGGCCGGGCGCGTGCGGTCCAGCGCCGCCTGCACGAAGGCGAAGATCGCCTCGCGGGTGCCGTTGACCGGCAGCACCTGGGTCTCGGGATCCAGCCCGGCGAGCCCGAAGCGCCGCGTGGCCCAGCCACCGATCGCCTCGCGCAGCGCGGGAAGCCCGGCGGTGGCCGGGTAGCGGGCGAAGTCGGTCTGGTGGGCGTGCAGCGCCTCGAGCGCCGCGGGGTAGGGCGCGTGCTGCGGCTCGCCGATGGTCAGCGGGATGTGCGCGAGCCCCGCGGGGGGCGTGAGGCCCGCCTTGAGGGCGGCGAGCCGCTCGAAGGGGTAGGGCTTGAGGGCGTCGAGGTCGGGATTCATGGGCGTCCAGGCGCGCCGCGTCGGCCGTGGCCTCGGGCGTCGTCGTTATCAGGGTGGTGAGCCGTTGTCGGAAGGGGCTCGATTATAGGGAAGCCCGGGAGAGGCCTCAAACGTCGAGCTCCTCCACCAGGCGCTTGCGCAGGCGCGCCTGGCGCTCGGGGTCGGTGAGAGGGTGGCCGGCCTTGTCGGTGATGAAGAAGACGTCCTCCACCTTCTCGCCGAGGGTGGCGATCTTGGCCGCGGAGAGGGCGATGTCCTGCTCCATGAAGATGCGTCCGACCCGGGCCAGCAGGCCGGGGCGGTCCGGGGCGATCAGTTCCAGCAGGGTGCGCTCGTTGGCCGGGTCCTGCTCGATGATCACCTCGGTGGGCACCTTGAAGTGCCTGAGCTGGCGCGGCGTGTGGCGGGTGACGATCTGCGGGTAGTCGTCGGGGTCGTCGAGCTCCTCCACCAGGTGGGCGCGGATCTCCTCCAGGCGCTCGGGGTCGCGGATGGCGCGGCCCTGGTCGTCGAGCACGATGAAGGTGTTGAGCGTCCAGTCGTTGCTGGAGGTGGCGATGCGGGCGTCGTGGATGGAGAGGCCGAGCTGGTCCAGGGCGGCGGCGGTGGCGGCGAAGAGGTCATCCACCGAGCGGGTGTGGATGAACACCTTGGTACCGCCTTCGGCCATGTCCTCGGCCGGGGCGCCGAGCAGGATCAGCGGCAGCTGGCTGTCGCCATGGGCGAGGATGCCCTGGGTCTGCCAGGCGATCTCGCTGGGGGCGTACTGCAGGAAGTAGTCCTCGCCCAGCGACTCCCACAGCTGCTGGACCCGGGACATCTCGGCGCCCACCGCGGCGAGCAGAGAGAGCGCCTCGTCACGGGTCTCGTTGACCCAGTCGTTGCGCTCCAGCGGGTTCTCCAGGCCACGGCGCAGGGCGCGCTTGGTCTCGGCGTGCAGCTGGCGCAGCAGCGAGGCGCGCCAGCCGTTCCACAGCGTTGGGTTGGTGGCGTTGATGTCGGCTACGGTGAGCACGTAGAGGTAGTCCAGCCGCGTCTCGTCCCCCACCAGGCGGGCGAACTCGGCGATCACGTCGGGGTCGGTGATGTCGCGCTTCTGGGCCACCATGGACATGGTCAGGTGGTGCTCCACCAGCCAGCTCACCAGGCGGGTGTCCCGGGGCGAGAGGCCGTGACGCTCGGCGAAGGCCTCGACGTCCCGGGCGCCGAGCAGCGAGTGGTCGCCGCCGCGCCCCTTGCCGATGTCATGGTAGAGGCCGGCGATCCACAGCAGCTCGAGCTTGGGCAGCTGGTGGATGACGTTGGCGGCCACCGGGAAGGTCTCCCGGGCCTCGGGCTTGCGGAAGCCGTGGATGAACTTCAGCAGGTGCAGGGTGTGGGCGTCCACCGTGTAGATGTGGAAGAGGTCGTGCTGCATCAGCCCCACGGCGCGGCCGAACTCGGGCAGGTACTTGCCCAGCACTCCGTAGCGGTTCATGCGCCGCAGCTGGCGGGCCACGTTGCCGCCGGAGCGCAGCAGCTCCATGAACAGGCTCTGGTGGCGCACGTCGTCGCGGTAGAGGTCGTCGATCAGGTGGCGGTGGTCGCGGATCAAGCGGATGGTGTCGGCGCGCACCCCCTCGATCTCCGGGTGCTCGGCCATCAGCAGGAAGAGCTCCAGCAGCGCCGAGGGACGGTCGCGGAAGACGGTGCGCGAGCGCGCCTGGATATAGCCGTCCTTGATCTCGAAGCGCTCGTTGAGGGGCGCCACCGGCAGGGTCTCGCCGGCGTGGAGGATCGCCTCATCGAAGTGCTGCAGCAGCATGTCGTTGAGTCCCGCCAGCGCCGTGACGTGGCGGTAGTAGCGCTTCATGAACTGCTCGACAGCGAGGCGCTCGGGGGTGTCGCGGAAGCCGAACAGCTCGGCGATGGTGCGCTGGTGGTCGAACAGCAGGCGGTCCTCGGCGCGGCCGGTGAGCATGTGCAGGGCGTAGCGCACCTGCCACAGGAAGGCCTGGCCCTGGCTGAGGATGCGCAGCTCCGGGTCGTTCATGAAGCCGGCGGCCACTAGGTCTTCGTAGCGCTCGCTGCCGAAGTGGCGTTTGGCCACCCAGCCGATCATCTGGATGTCACGCAGCCCGCCGGGGGCGCTCTTGATGTTGGGCTCGAGGAGGTACTCGGAGTTGTTGTGGCGATAGTGGCGGCTGATCTGCTCCTGCCACTTGGCCTCGAAGAAGCGGTCGGCGGGCCACAGCCGCTCCGGCGCCAGGCGCGCCTTCATCGCCTCGCGCAGCCGCTCGGGACCCGCCACGGTGCGGCTCTCCAGCAGATTGGTGATCACCGTGACGTCGGCCTCGGCCTCGCGCTCGCAGTCGGCCAGCGAGCGCACGCTGTGGCCGATCTCCAGGCCGATGTCCCACAGGAAGGTGATGAAGGCGGTCAGCGACTCCCGGTAGGGGGCGTCGTCGTCCTCCTCGAGCAGCAGCAGCAGGTCGACGTCGGAGTGGGGGTGCAGCTCGCCGCGGCCGTAGCCGCCCACGGCGAGCAGGGCGAGGCCGTCGCCTTCGGGCCAGGCCTGCTGCTCCCAGGCCACCGCCAGCAGCCGGTCGAGGCACCAGGCGCGCCCGTGGACCAGGTCGCGGATGTCGGCGCCGTCGCGGAAGCGCGCGTCGAGCCTGGCCTGGAGCTCGCCCAGTGCCGCCTTGAAGGGGGCGATGGGCGAGCGGCTGCCGGCGAGCTCCTCGCGGAAGGCCGCCACGTCGAACAGCGTCTCGTCCGGCGTGAAGCGGTAGTGGTGGAGCAGCATGGGCTCAGCGCTCGAGGAAGGAGAGGTCTTCGTCGCGGCGGGCGGTCAGCACCTCGACCCCCGTCTCGGTGACCAGCAGGGTGTGTTCCCACTGGGCGGAGAGGCTGCGGTCGCGGGTCACCGCGGTCCAGCCGTCGCGCAGCACCTTGGTGCGATAGCCGCCGACGTTGATCATCGGCTCGATGGTCAGGCACATGCCCGGGGCGAGCGCGATATCGGCCTCGGGGGCGTAGCCATCGTAGTGCAGCACCTGCGGGTCCTCGTGGAAGCTGGCGCCGATCCCGTGGCCGCAGAAGTCGCGTACCACCGAGTAGCCGCTGGCCTCGGCGTGCTGCTGGATGACGCGGGCCAGTTCCGAGAGGTGAACCCCCGGGCGCACCAGGGCGATGCTCTTGTAGAGACACTCCTGGGTGACGCGGCACAGGCGCTCGCCCTGGATGGTCTCGCCGATCACGAACATCACGCTGGAGTCGCCGTGGTAGCCGTCGGCGGTCTTCACGGTGATGTCCAGGTTCATGATGTCGCCGTTCTTGAGCTTCTTGGCATCATCCGGGATGCCGTGGCACACCACGTGGTTGATGGAGGTGCACACCGACTTGGGGAAGCCGTGGTAGTCCAGCGGGGCGGGGGTGGAGCCCAGCTCGTCGACGATGTAGGCGTGGCAGAGGCGGTCGATCTCGCCGGTGGTGATGCCGGCCGTCACATGGGGGGTGATCATCTCGATCACGCTGGCGGCCTGACGGCCCGCCTCGCGCATCTTCTCGATCTCGTCGGGCGTCTTGATGGGTACGTTCATGGAGTCTCTGAGTCGGGGGTGGGGCAGCCCGCGCCGGGTGGGGAAGGGGGCGGGCGACTTCATCTCGGCGTCATTCCATGGTATAAAGCCGCGCGCCTTCCTGCAATCGCCGAGCCCGCTACCTTAGCGAGCCGGCGTTCACGATGGCGTCAATCAATGTAACGCCTTGAAAACACACATGCACCGGCACATGGTCCCGGGTGCTGTCGCGTTTCTCGCGAGCGTGGCGGTCGGATCCATGGGGTGCATGGAGGCCTAACCCGATTTTCCAGGAGTCATCCATGGCACACGTCAACATGCGTGACCTGCTCAAGGCAGGTGCTCACTTCGGTCACCAGACCAAGTACTGGAACCCGAAGATGAGCAAGTTCATCTTCGGCGCCCGCAACAAGATCCACATCATCAACCTCGAGTACACCCTGCCGGCCCTCAACGAGGCGATCGACGTGGTCGAGAAGATGGCGGCGGCCAACAACAAGATCCTGTTCGTCGGCACCAAGCGCAGCGCGAGCAAGATCATCAAGGAAGAAGCGACCCGCGTCGGTCAGCCGTTCGTCAACCATCGCTGGCTCGGCGGCATGCTGACCAACTACAAGACCATCCGCGTTTCCATCAAGCGCCTGGGTGAGCTCGAGGCGATGCATCAGGACGGCACCTTCGAGAAGCTGACCAAGAAGGAAGTGCTGATGGCGACCCGCGAGCAGGCCAAGCTCGAGCGGTCCGTGGGCGGCATCAAGGAGATGGGCGGTCTGCCCGACGCCCTGTTCGTGATCGATGTCGACCATGAGCGCATCGCCATCAACGAGGCGAACAAGCTGGGCATTCCGGTCATCGGCGTGGTGGACACCAACTCCGACCCGGACGGCGTCGACTACGTGATCCCCGGCAACGATGACTCCATCCGCGCCATCCAGATCTACGTCAAGGCTATCGCCGATGCCTGTGCGCGCGCCAAGGAAGGTCGTCCCGACGAGTTCGTCGAGGTGACCGAAGAGCCCGCCCAGGAAGGCGACGCCGCCGCCGAGTGATCGCGGCCCGGGGCCGGCGCTCGCCCGTCGGACGGTGCCGGTCGGCAGGAAGGGGGCCCAGGCCCCCTTTCGTCTCCGAATTCACCGGATCCTCTTCAGCGAGGGTCCGGGCCCACTTCCCGAGTTAAGTCAGAGGTAACACCCATGGCAGCTATAAGCGCCTCCCAGGTCAAGGAACTGCGCGAGCGTACCGGGCTCGGCATGATGGAGTGCAAGAAGGCCCTCACCGAGGCCGGCGGCGACATCGAGGTCGCCATCGAGAACCTGCGCAAGAACTCCGGCCTCAAGGCCGCCAAGAAGGCCGGTCGTACCGCCGCCGAGGGCACCGTCGTGACCCGTGTGGCCGAGGACGGCAGCGTCGGCGTGATGGTCGAGATCAACTCCGAGACCGACTTCGTCGCCCGTGACGATAACTTCAAGGCCTTCGCCGACAAGGTGGCCGACGCCTTCTTCGCCGCCAAGAGCGAGGACGTGGCCGCCGTGATGGAAGGCGATCTGGAAGCCGCCCGCGAGCAGCTGGTCCAGAAGATCGGCGAGAACATCGGCGTGCGTCGTAGCGTGGTGGTCGAGGCCGGCGACGGCAACCTGGTGGGCGAGTACGTCCACGGTGGCCGCATCGGCGTGCTGACCGTCCTCAAGGGCGGCACCGAGCAGGCCGCGCGCGACGTCGCCATGCACGTGGCCGCCATCAACCCGGCGGTGGCGCGTCCCGAGGACATGCCCCAGGACAAGCTGGACGCCGAGAAGGCGATCATCCTGGCCCAGCCCGACATGGCCGGCAAGCCCGAGAACATCGCCGAGAAGATGGTCCAGGGCCGCCTCAAGAAGTACCTGGCCGAGAACAGCCTGACCGAGCAGCCCTTCGTCAAGAACCCGGACCAGACCGTCGCCGAGTTCGTCAAGGACGCCGGCGGCGAGGTGGTCGGCTTCACTCGCTTCGAGGTGGGCGAGGGCATTGAGAAGGAAGAGGTCGACTTCGCCAAGGAAGTGATGGAACAGGCCAAGCGCAGCTGAGGTCGCAAGTTCCGCTAAGATGATGGCGTGCGCGCGAGCGCACGCCTTCGCGTATCCGGCCGGCCGATCCGGCCGCCATGCCACCGCCGATGCAGGAGATGATGCCATGTCCACGAGCGACCCCGTCGAGACCCCCGCCAAGCCCCGCTCCCAGAAGTCGAAGTACAAGCGGATCCTGCTCAAGCTCTCCGGCGAGGCGCTGACCGGCGACGCCGAGTTCGGCATCGACCCCAAGGTGCTGGATCGCATGGCGCTGGAGATCGGGCAGTTGGTGGGGATCGGGGTGCAGGTGGGCATCGTGGTCGGCGGCGGCAACCTGTTCCGGGGGGCGGCCCTGCACGAGGCCGGCATGGAGCGGGTCACTGGCGATCACATGGGGATGCTGGCCACGGTGATGAACGCCCTGGCCATGCGCGATGCACTCGAGCGCTCCAACATCCGCTCCCGGGTGATGTCGGCGATCCCCATGAGCGGCGTGGTGGAGCACTATGACCGCCGCACCGCCATCCGCTACCTCACCTCCGGCGACGTGGTGCTGTTCTCGGCCGGCACCGGCAACCCCTTCTTCACCACCGACTCCGCGGCCTGCCTGCGCGGCATCGAGATCGACGCCGACGTGGTGGTCAAGGCCACCAAGGTGGACGGGGTCTACGACAAGGACCCGGTCAAGCACCCGGATGCGGTGAAGTATGACCAGCTCAGCTACGACGACGCGCTGGACCAGAAGCTCGGCGTCATGGATTTGACCGCCATCTGCCTGGTGCGGGACCATGACATGCCGGTTCGCGTCTTCAACATGAACAAGCCCGGCGCCCTGCTCAACCTGGTGGTGGGCGGCGAGGAAGGCACGCTGATAGACAGAGGCTGATATCGTGATCAATGACATCAAGAAGGACGCAGAGAGCCGCATGAAGAAGAGCGTCGAGGCGCTCCACGGCAACCTGAACAAGATTCGTACCGGGCGGGCCCACTCCAGCATCCTGGACTCGGTCACCGTCGAGTACTACGGCAGCCAGGTCCCGCTGAACCAGGTGGCCAACATCAACGTCGAGGATGCCCGCACCCTCTCGATCGTGCCCTGGGAGCAGAGCATGGTGCCCAAGATCGAGAAGGCGATCATGACCTCCGACCTGGGGCTCAACCCCTCCACGGCCGGCAACAACATCCGTGTGCCGATGCCGATGCTCACCGAGGAGACCCGCAAGGGCTACATCAAGCAGGCGCGCCACGAGGCGGAGAACGCCCGGGTGGCGGTGCGCAATGTGCGCCGCGACGCCAACGGTGACATCAAGTCCCTGCTCAAGGAGAAGGAGATCACCGAGGACGAGCAGCGCCAGGGCGAGGAGGCGATCCAGAAGCTGACCGACACCTACATCGCCGAGATCGACAAGACCCTGGAGTCCAAGGAACGCGATCTGATGCAGATCTGAGGACCCTCGCCCGGCCCGCTCGCGGCCGGGCGGCGGCGAACCACCCCCGAAGCGAGACCCCATGACGTCACCGCTCCCCTCCGGCGCCGACAGCGGCGCCTCCGCCGCCGCCGCGGCCGGCCTGCCACGTCACGTGGCGATCATCATGGATGGCAACAACCGCTGGGCGAAGGCGCGGGGCCTCTCCGGCGTGCGTGGCCACCATGCCGGCGTCGAGGCGGTGCGCGCCACCATCCGCCGGGCCGCCGAACGCGGCATCCAGACCCTGACCTTGTTCGCCTTCTCCAGCGAGAACTGGAAGCGCCCACGGGCCGAGGTGAGCGCCCTGATGGAGCTGTTCCTGCTGGCGCTCAAGCGCGAGGTGAACAAGCTCCACGCCAACGGCATCCGCCTCACGGTGATCGGCGACCGCAGCGCCTTCTCCGAGGCGATCCAGGGCCATATCGCCCGGGCCGAGGCGAAGACCCGCGACAACACCCGCCTGCACCTGGTGGTCGCCGCCAACTACGGCGGCCAGTGGGACCTGGCCAGGGCGGCGCGCCGCCTGGGCGAGCGGGTCGCCGCCGGCGAGCTCGCCCCCGCGGCGATCGACGAGGCGGCGCTGGGCGGCGAGCTGAGCCTGGCCGGCGTGGCCCCGGTGGACCTGTGCATCCGCACCAGCGGGGAGCAGCGCATCTCCAACTTCGTGCTCTGGGAGCTGGCCTACGCCGAGCTCCACTTCACCCAGTGCCAGTGGCCCGACTTCGACGCCGACGCCTTCGATGCCGCCCTCGAGGACTTCCGGCGTCGCAAGCGGCGCTTCGGCATGACCGATGACCAGATCGACGAGGCCCAGGGTGCTTAGACAACGCATTATCACCGCAGCCTGGCTGGCCCCACTGATGCTGGCCGGCCTGTTCGGCCTCGACGGCGGCGCCTTCGCCCTGTTCACCGCGGTCGTCGTGCTGCTGGGCGGCTGGGAGTGGACCAACCTGGCCGGCATCGAGGGGCGTGGTCGACGCCTGGTGCTGGTCGCAGTGCTGGCCCTGGCCATGGCGCTGCTATGGGCCTCCGGCGCCGCCCTGGCCGCCTGGCCGCTGTGGCTGGGCCTGGCCGGGTGGGCGCTCAACCTCACCTGGGTCACCCACTATCCCGCCCGCACCGTGCAGTGGGCCGCCCCCGCCCGGCGCCTGGCCATGGGCCTGTGGGTGCTGCTGCCCGCCTGGGTCGGCCTCAACGTGCTGCGCGAGCTCGGCGGCCTGTGGCTGCTCTTCGTGCTGCTGCTGGTGTGGAGCGCCGACATCGGCGCCTACTTTGCCGGCCGCGCCTTCGGCCGTCACAAGCTGGCGCCGGCGGTGAGCCCCGGCAAGAGCTGGGAGGGGGTGGCCGGCGGCCTGGCCGCGACTCTGCTGCTGGCGCTGGTGGTGGCCGTGGCCCAGGGGCTGGGTGGCCGCGACGGCGCCCTGCTGGTGCTGACCACCCTGGCGGTGACCCTGGTCTCGGTGCTCGGCGACCTGCTCGAGAGCATGCTCAAGCGCCATCGCGGCATCAAGGACTCCAGCAACCTGCTGCCGGGCCACGGCGGGGTGCTCGATCGCATCGACAGCCTCACCGCGGCGCTACCGCTGTTCGCCCTGCTCGTGCCGGGGGTGCTCTAGATGCGTCAGGTTGATGCCGCGCGTCGCCAGGGGGTCACGGTGCTGGGGGCCACCGGCTCCATCGGTGGCAGCACCCTGGACGTGATCGCGCGTCACCCGGAGCGCTACCGGGTGCATGCCCTCACCGCCCACCGCTCCCGCGAGGCGCTGCTGGCGCTGTGCCACCGCCATCGCCCGGCGGTGGCGGTGCTCGAGCGCGAGGCCGATGCCGTCTGGCTACGCGAGCGGCTTGGCGAGGCCAACCTTCCCACCGAGGTGCGCACGGGCCCCGAGGCGCTGGTGGAGGTGGCCGAGGCCGCCGAGGCCGAGGTGGTGATGTCGGCCATCGTCGGCGCTGCCGGCCTGCTGCCGACGCTCGCCGCGGTGCGCGCCGGCAAGCGGGTGCTGCTGGCCAACAAGGAGGCCCTGGTGATGTCCGGGGCGCTGTTCATGGAGGCGGTGAGGCGCCACGGCGCCACCCTGCTGCCCATCGACTCCGAACATAATGCCATCTACCAGTGTCTACCCGTGGAGCATCGCGGCGGCCTGGCCCGCCACGGCGTGACCCAGCTGCTGCTGACCGCCTCCGGTGGCCCCTTCCGTGGCTGGTCCGCCGAGGCCCTGAGCGGCGTGACACCGACCCAGGCCTGCGCCCATCCCAACTGGAGCATGGGCCAGAAGATCTCGGTGGACAGCGCCACCCTGATGAACAAGGGGCTTGAGCTGATCGAGGCGTGCTGGCTGTTCGACGCCCGCCCCGACCAGGTCGAGGTGGTGGTGCACCCGCAGAGCGTGATCCACTCCATGGCCGCCTACAGCGACGGCTCGGTGATCGCCCAGCTCGGCAATCCCGACATGCGCACCCCCATCGCCTACGGGCTGGCGTGGCCCGAGCGGATCGAGGCGGGGGTCCAGGCGCTGGACCTCTTCCAGGTCGCCCGACTCGACTTCGAGCCACCCGACGAGGTTGCCTTCCCCTGCCTGCGCCTGGCCCGGGAGGCCATGGCGGCCGGGGGCACGGCGCCGGCGGTGCTCAATGCCGCCAACGAGGTGGCGGTGGCGGCCTTCCTGGCGGGGCGCCTGCCCTTCACCGGCATCGCCGAGCTGGTGGCGCGGGTGCGTGACGCCGAGCCGGTCGCCCCCGCCGACGAACTCGAGGCGATCCTCGAGGCGGATGCCCGGGCGCGGCGCGCCGCCGAGGCGTGCCTGGCGCGCCGCTGAGGCGCCGTCCCACCCCCAACCCTGAAGGCGGAGGAGAACACCGTGGGCCTGATCCAGAACATCCTGGCCGTGATCGTGGTGCTGGGCCTGTTGATCACCTTTCATGAGTTCGGCCACTTCTGGGTGGCGCGGCGCTGCGGGGTGAAGGTGCTGCGCTTCTCGGTGGGTTTCGGCACGCCGATCTGGTCGCGGGTGGACCGTCACGGCACCGAGTTCGCCATCGCCGCCATCCCCCTGGGCGGCTACGTCAAGATGCTCGACGAGCGCGAGGGCAGGGTGCCTGCCGACCAGCTCGATCACGCCTTCAACCGCAAGGGGGTGTGGCAGCGCATCGCCATCGTCGCCGCCGGTCCCGTGGCCAACTTCCTGCTCGCCCTGGTGGCATACTGGGCGCTGTTCGTGGCCGGCACCACCACGGTGGCGCCGGTGATCGGCGAGGTCGCCCCTGACTCCCCGGCCGCGCGCGGCGGCCTCGAGGCAGGCCACGAGATCACCGCGGTGCAGGGCGAGCGGGTGCGCTCCTGGGACGAGATCAACCTCAAGCTGGTGGCGGCCATCGGCGAGCAGCAGGCGCTCTCCATCGCCACCCGCGAGGACGCCGCCGCCGCGTCCCGCGAGCACCGGGTGCCGGTGACCGACTGGCTGGTGCGCCAGGAGCCGCCCCAGCCCCTGGCCACCCTGGGCGTGACTCCCTGGCGGCCGCCGATGCCGGCGGTGCTGGGGCAGGTGGCCCAGGGCGAGCCCGCCGCCGCCGCGGGGCTGGCCGCCGGCGACGAGATCCTCGCCGTGGACGGCGAGCCGGTGGCGGACTGGCGCCACTTCGTCGAGATCGTGCGCGCAAGCCCGGGCGAGACGCTGAGCCTCGAGGTGCGTCGCGCCGGCGAGACGCTCGGCCTCGAGGTGACGCCCCGTGAGAACACCCTCGAGGCGGGCGAGACCATCGGCTACATCGGCGCCGGCGTGGCCCCGGTGGCGTGGCCGGAGGAGCACCTCCGCGAGATCCGCTACGGCCCGGTGGCCGCGGTGGGCGAGGCGGTGTCGCGTACCGGCGAGATGATCGTGCTGACCCTCGACGCCGTGCGCAAGATGCTGGTGGGCCTGATCGCCCCCTCCAACCTCTCCGGACCGATCACCATCGCCCAGATCTCCGGCGACTCCGCCCGGGCGGGGCTGGAGAGCTTCGTCAGCTTCCTGGCCTACCTGTCGATCAGCCTCGGGGTGCTCAACCTGTTGCCGATCCCGGTCCTCGACGGTGGCCACCTGCTCTACTATGCCATGGAGGTGGTGCGCGGGCGCCCGGTCTCGGAGCGCACCCAGGCCATCGGGCTGCGCATCGGCCTGGCGCTGGTGGGGTCCCTGATGTTGATGGCGATCTACTTCGATCTGATGCGGCTCTGGTAGGGCAGGGCCCGGCCCCCCGAGCGACCGGCCATCTGTGAGAGCCCGGGCCTCGAGGGCCTCGCCTTGTCAGTTGGCCGTGCAAATGTATAAGGTGCCTGTCTGGACAGGTTTGGCAGATCAACGCGAGCGAATCGACTGCATGAAAATCAAGACCATCGGACTGGCGGCGCTGCTGCTTGCCGGGGCCGCGACGGCCCAGGCGGAACCTTTCGACGTTGCCGACATTCGCGTGGAGGGCCTGCAGCGCATCTCCCCCGCCTCCGTCTTCAACGCCTTTCCTGTCAGCGCCCGCGACCGCGTCGATGAGCGCGAGCTCGCCGAGGCCGCCCGCGAGCTCTTCGCCACCGGCCTGTTCGAGGATATCCGGCTGGCCCGCGAAGGCGATGTGCTGATCATCCAGGTGGTCGAACGCCCCACCATCACGCGCCTCAACATCACCGGCAACCAGCAGCTCGAAGGCGAGCAGCTGCGCCAGGGCCTGCGCGAGGCCGGCCTCGAGGAGGGCCAGGTGCTCGAGCTCTCCACCCTGGAGGAGATCGAGCGCGAGCTCGAGGGGGTCTACCAGTCCCAGGGGCGCTACAGCGCCAGCATCGACACCAGCGTGCGCGAGATCGACGAGGGGCGCGTCCAGGTCGATATCGACATCAACGAGGGCGCGGTCGCCAAGATCCGCCAGATCAACATCGTCGGTAACCGTGCCTTCGACGACGAGACCCTGCGCGAGGTGTTCGAGCTCAACGACCGTCCCGGACGGATCTTCGGCTGGTTCTCCCGCGACGAGTACTCCCGCGAGGCGCTGGCCGGCGACCTGGAACGGCTGCGCACCTTCTATCTCGACCGCGGCTACGTCAACTTCAACGTCGAGTCGACCCAGGTCTCCATCAGCCCCGACAAGTCTGAGATCTTCATCACCATCAACGTCGATGAGGGCACCGAGTATCGTCTCGGCGAGGTGCGCTTCGTCGGCGACCTGCCCATCGCCGAGCGCGAGGCGCGCGAGCTGCTCGAGGTCACCCCCGGCGAGACCTTCTCGCGCAGCGACGTCACCGCCTCCGCCGAGGCGCTTCGCTCGCGCCTGGGGGCCGACGGCTTCGCCTTCGCCAGCGTCGACGGCATCCCCGAACCGGCCGGCGGCGACACCGTCGACCTGGTGTTCCGGGTCGACCCCGGCCAGCGTGCCTATGTGCGGCGCATCGAGTTCGTCGGCAATACCACCACCATGGACGAGGTGCTGCGCCGCGAGATGACCCAGATGGAGGGCGCCCCGGCCTCCACCGAGGCGATCCGCCAGTCCCAGCAGCGCCTCGAGCGGCTGGGCTTCTTCAGCCAGGTCGAGGTGGAGACCCAGCCGGTGGCGGGGGCACCCGACCAGCTCGACGTCACCTACCGCGTCGAGGAGCAGCCCTCCGGCTCCATCTCCGCGAGCATCGGCTTCTCCCAGAGCGCCGGGGTGATCTACGGCGTGGGCCTCTCCCAGAGCAACTTCCTGGGCACCGGCAACCGCGTCAACATCGGCGCCCAGCGCAGCGACACCTTCACCAGCCTCAATTTCGGCTTCACCGATCCCTACTGGACCATGGACGGGATCTCCCGGGGCTATAACCTCTACTATCGCGAGTCCGACTACGAGGACTCCGACATCTCCACCTACTCCACCGACGCCTATGGCGCGGGGATCAACTTCGGCTACCCGATCAACGAGATCACCCGCCTCAATTTCGGCACCGCGGTGGAGGACCTCTCGATCAAGACCTACAACGACACCGCCCGGGAGATCACCCAGTACGTGGCCGACCAGGGCAGTGACGCCCAGTCGTTGAAGCTGACCGCCAGCTGGACCCGCAACAACCTCAACCGCGGCATCATGCCCACCGCCGGCAGCTACCAGCGTCTGTCGCTGGAGACCGCGGTGCCCGGCAGCGACGCCGAATACGCCAAGCTGCGCGCCCAGGCCCGCCAGCTCTTCCCGCTGGACGACAACCACGACTGGGCGCTGAAATTCGCCGGCGAGGTGGGCTATGCCGACACCCTGGGCGGCAGCGACCCCTATCCGTTCTACGAGAACTTCTACGCCGGGGGCCTTGGTTCGGTGCGCGGTTTCACCGGCAATACCCTGGGCCAGCCCACCACCCCGCCGGACGGTGTGACCCGCGACCGTACCCTGGGCGGCAACATCCTGGTGCAGGGCAGCGCCGAGCTGCTCTTCCCAACCCCCTTCATCGAGGACCAGCGCTCGGTGCAGACCGCGCTGTTCCTGGATGGCGGCAACACCTTCCTCTCCGACTGCTACGCCGTGCCGGAGGGCGTGACCTCCAACTGCAGCTCCGGGGTGGACTTCGGCGACCTGCGCTACAGCGTCGGCCTGGGACTCTCCTGGCTGACCCCGGTGGGGCCGCTGACCTTCAGCGTCGCCGAGCCGCTCAACGACGAGAGCGGCGACGATACCCAGTTCTTCCAGTTCTCCCTCGGCCAGACCTTCTGACCGGGGCCGGATTCCCACTCGCCATCCCGGGCCGCCGCGCGCGGCCCGCCACAGGAGTTCCGACATGCGCAAGCCGATCGCCGCCCTCTCCCTGCTTCTCCTCCTCGCCGCCGCCCTGCCGGCCATGGCCGACGAGGTCGCGGTGCTGGACTGGCGCCGTGCCCTGCTCGAGACCGATGCCGCCCAGCGCTCCATGAGCGACCTGGAGAGCCAGGTGGGCAGCCAGCAGCAGCAGGCCCAGGCCCTGGAGCAGGAGCTCAATGCGCTCCAGCAGCGGGCCGACAGCCTCTCCGAGAGCGAGCGCCAGGAGGCCAACCGCAAGGTGGCCGAGCTCAACCGCCTGATGGGCGAGATCATGCAGCAGCGCCAGTCCTCCGAGCAGGCCTTCCTGCAGCGCGCCGAGCCCAAGCTGCAGCAGGCCGTGGAGCAGATCATCGCCCGCCACAGCATCCAGGTGCTGGTGGAGCCCCAGGGCGTGCTGCATGCCGAGCGCGACCTGCAGAACGTCACCGCCGAGGTGACCGAGATCCTCAACTCCATGCTGTGAACGGGCAGGGTCCAGTGATGACGCGAAGCGCCTTACCCACCCTGACCCTCGGCGAGCTGGCCCGGCGCCTGGGGGCGCGCCTGGTCGGCGACGCCGAGCGCCCGGTGCGCGGCCTGGCGACCCTGCGCGAGGCCGGCCCCGACCAGGTCGCCTTCCTGGCCAATCGTGCCTATCTCAAGGAGCTGCCCGGCACCCGCGCCGCGGCGGTGCTGCTGCACCCCCAGCATGGCGAGGCGTGCCCGGTGGATCGCCTCGAGCTCGACAACCCCTACCTGGGCTATGCGGCGGCCTCGCGACTCTTCGACCCCCTGGCAGGGCGCGAGCCGGCCGGCATCCACCCCTCGGCGGTGGTCGACCCCTCCGCTACCCTGGGCGAGCGGGTCGAGGTGGGCGCCAACGCGGTGATCGAGGCGGGGGTTTCCCTGGGCGACGATGTGGTGGTCGGGCCCGGCTCGGTGGTCGGGGCCGACACCGTCATCGGGGAGGGCACGCGGCTGCACGCCAACGTCACCCTCTATCACGCGGTGGTGATCGGGGCGCGCTGCATCCTGCACAGCGGCTGCGTGATCGGCGCCGACGGCTTCGGCTTCGCCCATGACGGCAGCCGCTGGCACAAGATCGCCCAGCTCGGCGGGGTGGTGCTGGGCGACGACGTCGAGGTGGGCAGCGGCTCCAGCATCGACCGCGGTGCCCTGGGCGACACCCTGATCGGCGACGACGTCAAGATCGACAGCCAGGTGCAGATCGCCCATAACGTCCAGGTCGGCGACCACAGCGCCCTGGCGGGCTGCGTGGGCATCGCCGGCTCCACCCAGGTGGGGCGCCACTGCCTGCTGGGCGGCGGCGTGGGGCTGGCCGGCCACCTGACGATCTGCGACAGGGTGCAGGTCACCGGCATGAGCCTGGTGACCAACTCGATCCACGAGCCCGGGGTCTACTCCTCGGGCACCGGGGCCATGGCCAACGCCCAGTGGCGCAAGAATGCGGTGCGCTTCAAGCAGCTCGACGACATCGCCAAGCGCCTCGCCCGGCTCGAGAAGGGGCGTGACGCTTGAGGGCCCCGCGGGGGACGCTATAATCCCCCGCCTGACCGGCGCGGCCGGCTCGCGCCTGCCGATAGGGCGGGCATCCTGACTTTTCAGAGGTTGTGACGATGGTAATGGACATCAACGAGATCCGTGAGTATCTGCCCCACCGGTATCCCTTCCTGCTGGTGGACCGGGTCACCGAGCTTGCCCTCGGCGAGTCCATCGTCGCCTACAAGAATGTCAGCATCAACGAGCCCTTCTTCAATGGCCACTTTCCCCACCATCCCATCATGCCCGGGGTGCTGGTGATCGAGGCGCTGGCCCAGGCCTGCGGCATCCTCGGCTTCAAGACCGTCAACAAGCTGCCCGCCGACGGCTACGTCTACTACCTGGTGGGCAGCGACAACGTGCGCTTCAAGCGCCCCGTGATGCCCGGCGACCAGCTGCAGCTGCGCGCCGACGTGGTGCGCGAGAAGCGCGGCATCTGGAAGTTCGCCTGCAAGGCCAGCGTGGCCGGTGAGGTGGCCTGCGAGGCCGAGATCATCTGTGCCGAGAGGAAGGTCGCTTGATTCATCCCACCGCCCTCATCGACTCCGCCGCACGGCTGGCCGACGACGTCGAGGTCGGCCCCTTCACGGTGATCGGGCCCGACGTCGAGATCGGGCCCGGCTCACGCATCGGTCCCCATGTGGTGATCAAGGGGCCCACGGTGCTGGGGGCACGCACGCGCATCTTCCAGTTCGCCTCGGTGGGCGAGGACTGCCAGGACAAGAAGTACGGCGGCGAGCCGACTCGCCTGGTGATGGGCGACGACAACGTGGTGCGCGAGGGGGTCACCCTGCACCGCGGCACCGTCCAGGACCGCGGCGAGACCACCATCGGTTCGCGCAACCTCTTCATGGCCTATGTCCACGTCGGCCATGACTGCGTGATCGGCGATGACTGCATCCTGGCCAACCAGGTGACCCTGGCCGGCCATGTACGCCTGGGCGACTTCGCCATCCTCGGCGGGCTCTCCGCGGTGCACCAGTTCTGCCACTTCGGTACCCACGCCATGGCCGGCGGCGGCTCGATCATCACCAAGGACACTCCCGCCTACGTGATGATCAACGGCAACCCCGCCCAGGTGCACGGCCTGAACCTGGTGGGCCTCAAGCGTCGCGGCTTCTCCCGGGAGGCGCTCGGCGCCCTGGGCGAGGCCTACAAGCTGGTCTACCGCCAGGGGCTGACCACCGAACAGGCCCTGACCGAGATCCGTCGTCGCTTCTCGCTGGCCGAGACGGAGACCTTCGCCGCCTCCATCGAAGCCTCGACCCGCGGCATCATCCGCTGAGGCTACGCATGCGGCGCGTCTACCTGGTGGCCGGCGAGCTCTCCGGTGATCTCCTCGGCGCCGGCCTGATGCGCGCGCTCAAGGCGCGCCATCCCGGGGTCGAGTTCCGCGGCATCGGCGGTCCGCGCATGGTCCAGGAGGGCATCGACAGCCGCTTCCCCCTGGAGACCCTCTCGGTGATGGGCCTGGTGGAGGTGCTCCGCCACCTGCCGCGGCTGATTGGCGTGCGCCGCGCGCTCAAGCGCGACGCCCTGGCCTGGCGACCCGATATCGTCATCGGCATCGACGCCCCCGACTTCAACCTCGGCCTCGAGCGGCAGCTGCGCGAGGCGGGGCTGACCACCGCCCACTACGTCAGCCCCTCCGTGTGGGCCTGGCGCCAGGGGCGGGTCAAGGGCATCGCGCGGGCCGTGGATGCCATGCTCACCTTCCTGCCCTTCGAGGCGGCCTTCTACGCCCGCCACCGCGTGCCGGTGGCCTTCGTTGGCCACCCCCTGGCGGACGAGCTGCCCCTCGACAACGACCGTCGCGGCACCCGCGCCGCCCTGGGCCTGGCCGAGGACGCGCCGGTGCTCGCCGTGCTGCCCGGCTCCCGGGCCAGTGAGATCCGCTTCCTGGGTGAGACCTTCCTGGCTGCCGCGGAGCGGCTGTGCGCCGAGCGTCCCGGCCTCTCGGTCGTGATCCCTGCGGCCACCCCGGCACGGCGCGCCGAGCTCGAGGCGCTGCTCGCCGAGCGCCCCGGCCTGGCCGAACGTGTCACCCTGCTGGATGGCCAGGCCCGCGAGGCGATGGTGGCCTCCGATGCCGTGCTGCTCGCCTCCGGCACCGCGGCGCTGGAGGCGATGCTCTGCCACCGCGCCATGCTGGTGGCCTACCGCATGGCGCCGGCCACCCACTGGCTGGCCAGGCGACTGGTGAAGACCGAGTGGATCTCGCTGCCCAACCTGATCGCCCGGGAGACCCTGGTGCCGGAGCTGATCCAGGAGGCGGCGAGTCCCGCGGCGATCGCCCAGGGCCTCGGCGAGCTGCTCGACGACGGCGCGGGCCGGGCGGCCCTGGAGGCGCGCTTCGCCCGCATGCACGCGGGGTTGCAGCGCGACGCCAGCCGCCGGGCGGCGGAGGCCATCGAGGCCCTGGTTGCGGGGCGCCCGCTGCCGGCGAGCGTCGCCCCGGAGCGGGCCGAGGAGGGTGCGCCATGAGCCGGCGGCCGGCCCCGGCGCTGCCGCCGCTTACCATCGACTACGCCGGCGAGCGCCTGGCCGGGGTCGACGAGGTCGGCCGCGGCCCGCTGGTCGGCGCGGTGGTGGCCGCGGCGGTGATCCTCGACCCGGCGCGTCCCATCGCCGGGCTCACCGACTCCAAGGCGCTCACCGCCCGGCGCCGTGAGGCGCTGGACGCCGAGATCCGTCGCGACGCCCTGGCCTTCGCCGTGGCCGAGGCCTCCCCCGCCGAGGTGGACGAGCTCAACATCTACCACGCCACGCACCTGGCCATGCGCCGCGCCATCGATGCCCTCTCCCCGGCGGCCGAGTACCTGCTGGTGGACGGCAATCGCCTGCCCGGGCATCATGTGCCCGGCCAGGCGGTGGTCAAGGGCGACGCCCGCCACCCGGCCATCGCCGCGGCCTCGATACTCGCCAAGGTGGCCCGGGATGCCCAGATGCTGGCCCTCGACGCCCGCCATCCCGACTACGGCTTCGCCCGCCACAAGGGCTATCCGACCCGCGAGCACCTGGCCGCCCTGGCGCGCCTGGGGCCGCTGCCGGAGCACCGCCGCTCCTTCGGCCCGGTCAGGCGCCAGCTGGCGCTGTTCTGACGTTTCGCACCCCTCAGTCACGAGAGGCGCCGGGAGCAGGTCGCAGAGGAGGTCCTATGCCAGGGATGGCATCGGTAGCGCCCAGGGAGGGGTTCACAGCGCCTCCTCGTAGGCCTGCTCCCGGCAAAGCCTCGAGTTGACTGAATCGGAAATCACGGCCTGTTTCTTTGCCGACCATTTATCGCCAAGCCTCGAGCTCTCTATGACCACGCCCTTCGTCCATCTGCGCGTCCATACCGAATACTCCCTGGTCGATGGCCTGCTGCGCCTCAAGCCGCTGGTCAAGCAGGCGTCGGGGCTGGGCATGCCGGCGCTGGCCGTGACCGACGAGGCCAACCTCTTCGGCCTGGTCAAGTTCTACAAGGCGGCCCAGGGGGCCGGCCTCAAGCCGATCATCGGTGCCGACCTGTGGCTGACCAACCCCCACGACGAGGAGCACCCCTACCGGCTGACCCTGCTGGCCATGAACGAGACCGGCTATCGCCACCTCACCGAGCTGATCTCGCGTGGCTGGATGGAGGGGCAGCACCAGGGCCAGGCGTTGCTGGCGCGTGACTGGGTGCTGGCCAAGAGCGAGGGGCTGATCGCTCTCTCCGGCGGGCGCGAGGGCGAGGTCGGCCGCCACCTGCTGAGCGACCACCCCGACGAGGCACGCGCCCTGCTCGAGGAGTGGAACGCGGCCTTCCCGGGGCGCTTCTACCTAGAGCTGACCCGCACCGGCCGTGCCCAGGAGGAGGAGTGCCTGCACCTCTCGGTGGCCCTGGCCGCCGAGAGCGGCACCCCGGTGGTCGCCACCAACGACGTGCGCTTCCTCGAGAAGGAGGACTTCTGGGCCCACGAGACCCGGGTCGCCATCGGCGAGGGCAAGGCGCTGGACGACCCGCGCCGGGAGAAGCGCTACAGCGAGGAGCAGTACCTCAAGAGTCCCGAGGAGATGGCCGAGCTGTTCGCCGATGTGCCCGAGGCGCTCGAGAACAGCGTGATGATCGCCGCGCGCTGCTCGGTCGATGTGCGCCTGGGCGAGATCTTCCTGCCCGAGTTCGAGATCCCCGAGGGGATGACCCAGGACGAGTACTTCCGCAAGGTCTCCCACGACGGCCTCACCGAGCGCCTCGACTTCCTCTACCCAGCCGAGCAGTACCCCCGAGACGGCGCCGAGTATGCCGAGATCGACGCCCGCTACCGCAAGCGCCTGGACTTCGAGCTCGACATCATCATCCAGATGGGCTTCCCGGGCTACTTCCTGATCGTGATGGACTTCATCCAGTGGGCCAAGGACAACGACGTCCCGGTGGGTCCCGGACGCGGTTCCGGTGCCGGCTCCCTGGTGGCCTACGCCCAGAAGATCACCGACCTCGACCCCATTGGCTACGACCTGCTGTTCGAGCGCTTCCTCAACCCCGAGCGGGTCTCGATGCCCGACTTCGACGTCGACTTCTGCATGGAGAAGCGCGACCGGGTGATCGACTACGTGGCCGACCGTTACGGCCGCGACGCCGTCTCCCAGATCGTTACCTTCGGCACCATGGCCGCCAAGGCGGTGGTGCGCGACGTCGCCCGCGCCCAGGGTAAGCCCTACTCGCTGGGCGACAAGCTCTCCAAGCTGATCCCCTTCGAGGTGGGCATGACCCTCGGGAAGGCGCTGGAGGCCGAGCCGCAGCTGGCCGACTTCCTGGAGGCCGACGAGGAGGCCGCCGAGATCTGGGAGATGGCGGTCAAGCTCGAGGGCATCACACGGGGGACCGGCAAGCACGCCGGCGGCGTGGTGATCGCGCCGACCCGGCTCACCGACTTTTCGCCGCTGCTCTGCGACGAGGACGGCTCGGGGCTGGTGGTGCAGTTCGACAAGAACGACATCGAGGACGCCGGGCTGGTCAAGTTCGACTTCCTCGGCCTGCGCACCCTGACCATCATCGACTGGGCACTGGAGATGGTCGACAAGGTGCGCGCCGCCGGTGGCGAGGGGCCGCTGGACATCGACAGCATCCCGCTGGACGACGCGCCCACCTTCGAGATGCTCAAGCGCGCCGAGACCACCGCGGTGTTCCAGCTCGAGTCCCGGGGCATGAAGGAGCTGATCAAGCGCCTGCTGCCCGACTCGCTGGAGGACATGATCGCCCTGGTGGCGCTGTTCCGCCCGGGCCCCCTGCAGTCGGGCATGGTCGACGACTTCATCAACCGCAAGCACGGTCGCGCCGAGGTCTCCTACCCCCACCCGGACTACCAGCACGAGCTGCTGAAACCGGTGCTTTCGCCCACCTACGGCATCATCCTCTACCAGGAGCAGGTGATGCAGATCGCCCAGGTGATGGCCGGCTACAGCCTGGGCCAGGCCGACCTGCTGCGCCGCGCCATGGGCAAGAAGAAGCCCGAGGAGATGGCCAAGCAGCGCGCCGGCTTCCTGGAGGGCTGCGCGGCCAACGGCATCGATGCCGACCTCGCCGGCAACATCTTCGACCTGGTGGAGAAGTTCGCCGGCTACGGCTTCAACAAGTCGCACTCGGCGGCCTATGCCCTGGTCTCCTACCAGACCGCCTGGCTCAAGGCCCATTACCCGGGCCCCTTCATGGCGGCGGTGATGTCCACCGAGATGGACAACCTCGACAAGGTGGTGCCGCTGATCGAGGAGTGCCGCAACCTCGGGCTGACCGTGACCCCGCCGGACGTCAACGTCGGCGGCTACAAGTTCAGCGTCGACGACGAGGGGCGCGTGATCTACGGCCTGGGGGCGATCCGCGGCGTCGGCGAGGGGCCCATCGGCGCCATCGTCGAGGCGCGCCAGGCGGAGGGGCCCTTCGCCGACCTGTTCGACTTCTGCCGCCGCGTCGACCCCAAGCGCATGAACAAGCGCACCCTGGAGGCGCTGATCCGTTCCGGGGCCCTGGACACCCTGGGCCCTAACCGGGCGGTGCTCACCGCCGCCCTGGACGATGCCCTCAAGGCCGCCGCCCAGAGCCAGACCAACCAGAACCTGGGCATGATGGACATGTTCGGCGAGGCCTTCGTCGCCCCGGAGGAGGGAGCCGGCGACGCCGACGCCTATGCCGACTACCGCCGGGTGCGGGAGTGGAGCGACAAGGAGCGCCTGGCCGGCGAGAAGGAGACCCTGGGCCTCTACCTCACCGGCCACCCCATCGACGAGTACGAGAAGGAGCTTGAGCGCTTCGTCTCCACCCGCATCGGCGACCTCAAGCCCTCCCGCGAGCCCCAGCGGGTCGCCGGCCTGGTGGTGGGGATGCGCACCATGAAGTCCAAGCGCGGCGACACCATGGCCTTCCTGACCCTGGACGACCGCACCGGGCGCATCGAGGCGTCGCTGTTCGGCGAGCTCTTCGACCAGATGCGCGGCCAGCTGGAGGCCGACCAGGTGCTGATCGTCGAAGGCGAGGTCTCCACCGACGACTACTCCGGCGGGCTGCGTCTGCGCGGCAAGGAGGTCACCCCCATGGTGGCGGCGCGCACCCGCTACGGCCAGGCGGTGGAGCTCTCCCTGGACGGCGCCGCGGTCAACGGCCGTCTGGTGGACTCGCTGCGCGCGAGCCTCGGCCCGCACCGCGACGCCCAGGGCCTGCCGGTACGCCTGCGCTACCGCAACGCCGAGGCCACCGGCTGGCTGGAGCTGGCCGAGGAGTGGCGGGTGGCGCCCACCGACGAGCTGCTGACCGGGCTGCGCGAGGTGCAGGGCCAGGACGGGGTACGGCTGAAGTACCGCTGAGCAGGACCCCATGCAAGTGGCAATATCGCTCAAGGCTTACCCGGGGACAGGCCTGTTCGGGGGCGCTGTGAACCCCTCCCTGGGCGCTACCGACGCCCTGCTTCGCTCTCGCGTCCTGCTACGCTTGCAGGGCCGGTGCTGGCCATCCATGGCCAGCCCGTTCGGAGGAATCCTCCTCACCCCTGGCGTAGGACCCCCTCCAGGCCTGTCCCCGGCGCCTTTCGCTGACGTCGTGCAGCGGGCGGGGATTGCCCCGTAGCACCAGGTGCGCCGCCTTGCGTGGCGCGTTGAGGGTGCGATAATGCGAGCCACTTTCCCTTTTCGACGCGCCGGCCGCATCCCCAGCGGTGGCCGGTGGAACACCACAAGGCACCCGGCCAATGAATCCCAACTATCTCGACTTCGAACAGCCCATCGCCGAGCTCCAGGCCAAGATCGAGGAGCTGCGCCTGGTCGGCAACGACAGCCAGGTCAACCTCAGCGAGGAGATCGAGCGCCTCGAGGAGAAGAGCCGCAAGCTTACCGAGTCGATCTTCAAGGACCTCTCGCCCTGGCAGGTCTCGCAGCTCTCGCGCCACCCCCAGCGTCCCTACACCCTGGACTACCTGGCGCATGTCTTCACCGATTTCGACGAGTTCCACGGCGACCGTCGCTTCGCCGATGACGCCGCCATCGTCGGCGGCGTGGCACGCCTCGACGACCGCCCGGTGATGGTGATCGGCCACCAGAAGGGGCGCGACGTGCACGAGAAGGTGCGGCGCAACTTCGGCATGCCGCGTCCCGAGGGCTACCGCAAGGCGTGCCGCCTGATGGAGATGGCCGAGCGCTTCCGCATGCCGGTGCTCACCTTCATCGACACCCCGGGGGCCTATCCCGGCATCGATGCCGAGGAGCGCGGCCAGTCCGAGGCGATCGCCTGGAACCTCGGCGTGATGTCACGGCTGCGCACCCCGATCATCGCCACCGTGGTGGGTGAGGGCGGCTCCGGCGGGGCCCTGGCGATCGGCGTGTGCGATGAGCTCGCCATGCTGCAGTACTCCACCTACTCGGTGATCTCGCCGGAGGGCTGCGCCTCCATCCTCTGGAAGAGCGCCGAGAAGGCCGCCGACGCCGCCCAGGCCATGGGCATCACCGCCGAGCGCCTCAAGGAGCTGGGGCTGGTCGATACCCTGATCCCCGAGCCGCTGGGCGGGGCCCACCGTCAGCCGGTACAGACCGCCGAGCGGGTCAAGGGCGCCCTGCTGGCCAGCCTCGACCGCCTCGACGTGATGGACACCGAGGCGCTGCTGGAGCGTCGCTACCAGAAGCTGATGAGCTACGGCGCCCCTGCCTGACGGGATGGCGCTCCCCCTCCAGTCCCTGATCGACGACGCCCTGGCACAGACCCCGCCGGGGCGTCGCGTCTGGGTCGCCCTCTCCGGCGGCCTCGACTCCTGCCTGCTGCTGACCCTGGCCGCCGCGGCGGCCCGTCGCCACCCTCGCCCGCTGCGGGCCCTCCACGTGCACCATGGCCTCCAGGAGGCCGCCGACGGCTTCGAGCGCCACTGCCGCGCCCTCTGTGAGCGACTGGGTGTGGGGCTCGACGTCGAGCGCGTGCGGGTCGATGCTGCCAGCGGCCAGGGGCTGGAGGGCGCCGCCCGTGAGGCCCGCTACGCCGCCTTCGCGCGGCGGGTGGGGGAGGGCGAGACCCTGTGGCTGGCCCAGCACCGCGACGATCAGGCCGAGACCTTCCTGCTCGCCGCCCTGCGCGGCAGCGGTCCGCGGGGGCTCGGCGCCATGCCGCCGCGGCGCCTCTGGCGGGGGCGGCGCCTCGAGCGACCGCTGCTGGACCGTTCCCGGGCCGAGCTGGCCGCGGCCGCGCGCTGCCTCGGCGTCGCCTGGGTGGAGGATCCCACCAACGCCGCGCCCGACCCGGATCGCAACTACCTGCGCCATGCCGTGCTGCCGCGCCTCGGCGAGCGCTGGCCCCATGCCGCCGCGTCGCTGGCGCGCAGCGCGACGCTCGCCGCCGAGGCGGACGGGCTGCTGGCGGAGCTCGCCGAGCTCGATCTGGCGCGCCTCGGCGGTGATCCGGCGCGCCTGCCCCTGGCCGGGCTGGCGGAGCTCTCTCCCGCCCGGCGGCGGCTGCTGGTGCGCCACGCCTGCGCGGTCCTGGGCCTGCCGTTGCCGCCGGCACGGCGCCTCGAGAGCCTGCTGGCCCAGCAGGCGGCGCGCCCCGACGCCGCTCCGCGGGTGGCCTGGCCCGGGGCCGAGGGGCGGCGCTGGCGGGGGCATCTCTACCTGATGGCGCCGCCCCCGGCGCTGCCATCCGCCTGGGCCTGCGACTGGGACGGCCGTACGCCGCTCGCCACGCCGCTGGGGCGCTGCGCGGTGGCACTCGGGGGGGCGGCGGCAGGGGAGGCGCCGCTGCGGGTGGTACCACGCCGCGGCGGCGAGCGGCTGCGCCTGGCCGGGCGCGGCGGTCGCGACCTCAGGCGGCTGCTGCAGGAGCTCGCGGTGCCGCCCTGGGTCCGCGAGCGGCTGGTGGTGGTGTGGGCTAGCGAGGCGCCGGTGGCCGTGCTCGATCCCCTGGCTGGCCGCTGGCTGCTGCTCGCCGAGGGCTGGTCAGCGGCGTGACAGGATGAGATCGAACCCGGCGGCCTTCAGGTAGGCGGCCTCCTGCTCCAGGTCGTTGAGCAGCAGGGCGGGGTCCTCGCCCTCGCCGAGGTCCAGGGTGAGGGTGTCGCCCGCGGCGGAGAGGCGTGGGGCCGCGGGCGGCTGTTCGGGGCGCGAGTGGTTGAGGATCACCGCCAGGCGCAGCAGGCGAGCCAGCCGGGCGTGGGAGACGCGGTCGGGGGTGGGCAGCGCCTGCCACTCCTTGAGCGGGAACTTGCGGCGGTGGGCGCGTACCAGGAAGGCCAGCAGGCGCTGCTCGGGGCGCGAGAAGCCCGGCAGGTCGGAGTGCTCCAGCAGGTAGGCGCCGTGGCGATGGAACTGGCTGTGGGAGATGGCCAGGCCAATCTCGTGCAGCCGCGCCGCCCAGCCCAGGAAGCGCACCTGGGTCTCGTTGAGGCCCCACGCCTCGCGGACCTGGGCGGCCAGCGCCAGCGCCGTGGCGGCGACGTTGTCGGCCTGGCGCGGGTCCACCTGGTAGCCGCGGCTGAGGTTCTCCAGGGTCTTGAGGCGGCTGTCCTCGGCGCCGTTGCGCCCCACCAGGTCGTAGAGCACCCCCTCGCGCAGGGCGCCGTCGGCGTAGCGCATGCGCTCCAGGTCGAAGGCCTCGAAGATGGCGCCGAGGATCGCCATGCCGGCGGGGAACACCCGCGCTCGGTCGGGCTTGAGCCCCTCCATCGCGACCTTGTCCAGCTTCTTGCACTTGATCAGCCGGCGGCGCAGCTCGGCCAGCCCCTCGCGGGTGATCACCCCCTCCGGGGCGTCGCCGCTGGCGGCCAGCACCGCCGCGGCGGCCTTGATGGTGCCGCTGGAACCCACCGGGTCGCGCCAGCCAAGTTCCCGATAGGGGCGGCGGATGTTGGCCAGCTCCGAGAGAGCGGCGAGCTCGGCCCGGCGCATGCGCTTCTCGCTGATCTCGCCGTCCGCGAAGAAGCGCCGGCTGAAGGAGACGCAACCCATGCGCAGGCTCTCCAGCGCCAGGGGTTCGAAGCGTTCGCCGATGATGAACTCGGTGGAGCCGCCGCCGATGTCGACGATCAGCCGCCGTCCCTGCTCGGCCAGGGCGTGGGCCGCCCCCAGGTAGATCAGGCGCGCCTCCTCGCGGCCGGCGATGATCTCGATGCGGTGGCCCAGCTCCGCCTCGGCGCGCTCGATGAAGGCCTCGCTGTTGGCCGCCTCGCGCAGGGCGTTGGTACCCACCACCCGCAGGTGGTCGGGGGTGACGCCCTCGAGGAAGGGGGCGAAGCGCGCCAGGCAGCCCAGCGCACGCTCCATGGTGGCGTCGTCCAGGCAACCCTCGTCGTCGAGGCCGGCGGCGAGCTGCACCTTCTCGCCCAGGCGGGCGACCACCTGCAGGCGGTCCTCCTGGTAGTTGGCCACCAGCAGGTGGAAGCTGTTGGAGCCAAGGTCGATGGCGGCGAGGCGGCGCGGGTCGCTGGCGCCCTCCTGGCGGGGGATGGCCGGGTCCGGTGGCGGGGTCATGGGGCTTCCTTCGGCGAGTCTGGAAAAAGGGTGCGGGCAAGGCGCGGCGCTGTCAATCGCCGGTCGCGCCGGGGCTTGCGTTCCCAGGCGCGCTTGTCTAGTATCGAGGCGTTCGCCTTTTCCTGATTTCCCCGACCGATCCGGCGATCCCGTCTCGGTCAACTCCAAGTCGTCAGACAGCCCACTGCATCAGCCCGCGTTCCCGGCCTTGCGGCTCCGAACCGCTGATCAGGCGAATCGAACCTGCTTCCTCGCTCACGCCATCGGCCCGGCCACCCCTCGTGCGGTCGCCCGCCCATGGCCACACGCCGCGCCACGACGAGGCTAGCCTGTCTGGGCTCTGAACGCATCACAGGGCGTCATCGTCTCGCCTCCTGTCGCTTTCCTCATGGCGCACCGCCGCCCGGCTTCCCAAGAGCAACGTCTGAACACACCGATGAACCTTACCGAACTCAAGCAAAAGCCCGTGCCGGACCTGCTGGAGATCGCCCGCGAGATGGGCATCGACAACCTGGCCCGTTCGCGCAAGCAGGACATCATCTTCGCCATCCTCAAGAAGCACGCCAAGAGCGGTGAGCCGATCTACGGCGACGGCGTGCTGGAGATCCTGCAGGACGGCTTCGGCTTCCTGCGCAGTGCCGACAGTTCCTACCTGGCCGGGCCCGACGACATCTACGTCTCGCCGTCCCAGATCCGGCGCTTCAACCTGCGCAAGGGCGACTCCATCTCCGGCAAGATCCGCCCCCCCAAGGAGGGCGAGCGCTACTTCGCGCTGCTCAAGGTCAGCCAGATCAACTTCGATCGGCCGGAGAACGCCAAGAGCAAGATCCTGTTCGAGAACCTCACGCCGCTGTTCCCCCAGGAGCGGCTGCGCATGGAGATCGGCAATGGCTCCACCGAGGACCTGACGGCGCGGATCATCGACCTGGTGGCGCCCATCGGCAAGGGCCAGCGCGGCCTGCTGGTCTCCCCGCCCAAGGCGGGCAAGACCCTGATGCTGCAGAACATCGCCACCTCGATCACCCGCAACAACCCCGAGTGCCACCTGATCGTGCTGCTGATCGACGAGCGCCCCGAGGAGGTGACCGAGATGTCACGCACGGTGCGCGGCGAGGTGGTGGCCTCGACCTTCGACGAGCCGCCGGCCCGCCACGTGCAGGTCGCCGAGATGGTGATCGAGAAGGCCAAGCGCCTGGTCGAGCACAAGAAGGACGTGGTGATCCTGCTCGACTCCATCACCCGCCTGGCGCGCGCCTACAACACCGTGGTGCCGAGCTCCGGCAAGGTGCTCACCGGTGGCGTCGATGCCCACGCCCTGGAGAAGCCCAAGCGTTTCTTCGGTGCGGCGCGCAACATCGAGGAGGGCGGCAGCCTGACCATCATCGCCACGGCGCTGGTGGACACCGGCTCCAAGATGGACGAGGTGATCTTCGAGGAGTTCAAGGGCACCGGCAACATGGAGGCGCACCTCGACCGCAAGCTGGCCGAGCGCCGCGTCTACCCGGCGATCAACATCCGCCGCTCCGGCACCCGCCGCGAGGACCTGATCGCCTCCGAGGACGAGATGCAGCGCATGTGGATCCTGCGCAAGCTGCTCAACCCCATGGAGGACACCGCGGCCACCGAGTTCCTGATCGACCGCCTCAAGGATACCAAGACGAATATCGAGTTCTTCGAGGCCATGAAACGGCGTTGATCCTGGCCTGCTTCGCTTGTATCACCTTCGCTCGTGACGGCCAGCCTTCAACGCCTTCGCCTTGAAAGGTTTGTCTAGGGAGCCTGGGGGCAGCCGAGCGCAGAAAACTGTGCAAACGTTGTACGAAGGCCCAGGGGGTAGCATGCTATGCTGCCCCTTTCGTCATTCCGGAACCGGGAAATCCGAATGAAGTACAAGGACCTGCGCGACTTCATCGCCGCCCTGGAGGCCCAGGGCGAGCTCAGGCGCATCACCGCCGAGGTGGACCCCTACCTCGAGATCACCGAGATCTGCGACCGCACCCTGCGCGCCGGCGGCCCGGCGCTGCTGTTCGAGAACGTCAAGGGCCACGACATGCCGCTGCTCGGCAACCTGTTCGGCACGCCGAAGCGGGTGGCCATGGGCATGGGGCAGGACTCCGTGGCCGCCCTGCGCGAGGTGGGGGAGCTGCTGGCCTTCCTCAAGGAGCCGGAGCCGCCCAAGGGCTTCCGCGACGCCTGGGACAAGCTGCCAATCTTCAAGCAGGTGATGAGCATGGGGCCGAAGACGGTGCGCTCGGCGCCGGTGCAGGCGCTCGTCTATGAGGCCGACGAGGTCGACCTCGACCGCCTGCCGATCCAGCACTGCTGGCCCGGCGATGCCGCGCCGCTGGTCACCTGGCCGCTGGTGATCACCCGTGGACCCCACAAGAAGCGCCAGAACCTCGGCATCTATCGCCAGCAGAAGCTCGGCAGGAATCGCCTGATCATGCGCTGGCTCTCCCACCGTGGCGGGGCCCTGGACTTCCAGGAGTTCCAGCAGGCCCACCCCGGCGAGCCCTTCCCGGTGGCGGTGGCGCTGGGCGCCGACCCGGCCACCATCCTCGGCGCGGTGACCCCGGTGCCGGACGCGCTCTCCGAGTATGCCTTCGCCGGGCTCTTGAGAGGCTCGCGCACCGAACTGGTCAAGTGCGGCCATGCCGATCTGGAAGTCCCTGCATCGGCGGAGATCATCCTGGAGGGCTTCATCTACCCGGACGACATGGCACCCGAGGGGCCCTACGGCGACCATACCGGCTACTACAACGAGGTGGACAGCTTCCCGGTGTTCATGGTGACGCGCATGACCATGCGCGAGAACGCCATCTACCACTCCACCTACACCGGCCGCCCCCCCGACGAGCCGGCGATCCTGGGGCTGGCGCTGAACGAGGTGTTCGTGCCGATTCTGCGCCGCCAGTTCCCGGAGATCGTCGACTTCTACCTGCCACCGGAGGGCTGCTCCTACCGCATGGCGGTGGTGACCATGAAGAAGCAGTACCCGGGCCACGCCAAGCGGGTGATGATGGGGGTGTGGAGCTTCCTGCGCCAGTTCATGTACACCAAGTTCGTGGTGGTGCTCGACGACGACGTCGACGCCCGGGACTGGAAGGACGTGATCTGGGCGATCACCACCCGCATGGACCCGGCCCGGGACACCGTGATGGTGGAGAACACCCCCATCGACTACCTGGACTTCGCCTCGCCGGTCTCGGGGCTCGGCTCCAAGATGGGCCTGGACGCCACCACCAAGTGGCCCGGCGAGACCGATCGCGAGTGGGGCGTGCCCATCGTCATGGACGAGGCCGTCAAGGCCCGCGTCAGCGAGCGCTGGGACGAGCTGGGCATCGACCTCCCCGACACCACGACCCCCTGACAAGCCACGAGGCATACATGACGCCAAGGACCCTGACCTGCCCGGTCACCGAGGTCGAGGACCTCAGCCCCGACGTCTTCCGTGTCCGGCTCGACGGCCGCGCCGAGGCGGCCGCCCACGACCCCGGCCAGTACCTGGAGCTCAAGCTCGACGAGGGCATCTGGGTGCCGTTCTCCATCGCCAACGCCTGGCGCGGCGATGGCCAGATCGAGCTGCATATCCAGCACTGGCCGGAGCGCGAGAACTCCGCGCGGCTGCGTGAGCTCCTGCAGGTGGCCAACCGCCTGACCCTGCGCCTGCCCGGTGGCGACTGCGTGCTGGACCCCGAGAGCCGGCGGCCGCTGCTGCTGGTCGCCGCCGGCACCGGCTTCGCCCAGATGAAGGCGCTGGTCGAGGGGGCGCTCGCCGCCGACCCGCAGCGCGAGATCGCCCTGTGGTGGGCCGCGCGGGAGGAGCGCGACCTCTACCTGGAGCGCCTGCCCCGGGAGTGGGCCGAGGCCCACGCCGGCTTCACCTTCCATCCGGTGACCGAGGTCGCCCCGGAGCTCCCCTGGGCCGGCGAACGGGTGGTGGGTCATCGTGGGCGCATCGACCAGGCCCTGGCCGCCTCGCTCGAGGACGTCTCCGGCCACGACGTCTACCTCTCCGGCTCGCCGGGCATGGTCTACGCCTGCGTCGACGTGCTCGCCTCCCTGGGCCTGTCGTCCTCGCGGGTCTTCTCGGATGTCTTCGCCTATGCCCCGCGCGATCCCATCGTGCCCACCGCCGGCAGCCTGCGTCGGGAGGCGGGCTCATGAGCGCCTCGCCGATCCTGATCACCGGCGGTGCCCAGCGCCTGGGGCGCCACTGCGCCGAGCGCCTGGTGGACGACGGTCATCCGGTGATCATCAGCTACCGTCGCGAGCGGCCCGAGCTCGAGGCGCTGCGCGGCCGCGGCATCGTCACCCTGCCGGCCGACTTCTCGAGCGAAACCGGCATCCTCGATTTCATCGACAGGCTCAAGGGCGAGACCGCCTCGCTGCGGGCCATCGTCCACAACGCCAGCGACTGGGCGCCGGATTCCACCGGGCCCGAGGCGGGGGCGACCTTCGAGCGGCTGTTCCGGATCCATATGCTGGCGCCCTACCTGATCAACCTGCACGCCCGCGAGCTGCTCGAGGCGTGCCGCGAGCCCCAGCGCGACATCGTGCACATGACCGACTACGTGGTGCAGAAGGGCTCCCGGAAGCACGCCGCCTATGCCGCCAGCAAAGCCGGGCTCGATAATCTGACGCTGTCGTTCGCCGCCATGTACGCCCCCAACATCCAGGTCAACGCCATCGCCCCGGCGCTGATCATGCTCAACGAGGGCGACGACGAGGCCTACGCCGAGAAGGCTCGCGCCAAGTCGGCGATGCAGATGGTGCCCGGCCCCGGGGTGATCTATCAAACGCTGCGCTACCTGCTCGACAACCGCTACGTGACCGGCGCGACCCTGCCGGTGGACGGCGGACGCCACCTGCGATAGCCCAGCCTGCGACCATCGGTGCCGTGCCGAGGCCCGCCAACTTCGCTAGAATGGCTGCCACCCCGGAACCCCAACCCTGACGCAATCGGAGGAGTGACACATGGCGGGACACGACGAGAACTTCCGCGACAGCAGCGGCCTGCTCTCCATCATCATGGGCCTGATCGTGCTGGTGGCCATGAGCTGCCTGCCGGCCACCATCGGCTGGTATCAGCTGTTCGCCGGCTGAACGACGCCCTTGTCAGCCATGCCGCGATGCGGCAGGATGAAGCGACAGTTCAGGAGAATCCCATGACCGCATCCATCGCCCACCGTCCTCCTTGCCACGCCGCCTGCGGCCGTGGGGAGTGGTCGTGCGTGGCCGTAGGCGGTTTCTGGTATGGCTATTTTATGACCGGTGTGCCGGCGGCCATGTCCTGAGCGCAAGACGCGACATCGCCGGAGGCACACCCGTCAGGGCCGCCTCCGACAGAACCCCCGGACGGCAGCCCCGCCCGGGGGTTCTGCGTTTCGGGCAGCGTGATACGAGAGCGTGAACCACCAGATGACATCGAGGAGAGAGACCATGACCGCAGCCATCGCCATTCGCCAGACCCGTGGTTTTTCCGGCTATTACGGCTACTGGCGATTTAGCGAGCTGCGGTCGGCTCCCTCCGCCACGCCCGGCCGTAGCGTACTCGGTGGCACCCGATCCACACGATGTATGACCGCTGACCGGAGTTGAGCCTCATGAACGCGACCCTCGCCGCCGCCACCCTGAACGACGCCGCCCCCACCGTGGCCCCTGACGCCTCGCCGATGCGCCCGCTGCCCACCCCGGGAGAGCTGCGACGCAGCCTGCCCCTCTCGCCGGCCCTGTCTCGCCGGGTCGAGGCCCAGCGCCGCGCCGTGCATGACATCCTCGCCGGCCGCGACGACCGCCTGCTGGTGGTGGTGGGCCCCTGCTCCATCCACGACCCCGAGGCGGCGCTGGAATATGCCCGGCGCCTCGCCGAGCTGGCGCCGCGCCTCTCCGACCGCCTGCTGCCGGTGATGCGGGTCTATGTGGAGAAGCCGCGCACCACCGTGGGCTGGAAGGGGCTCGCCTACGACCCCGACCTCGACGGCACGGGCGACATGGCCCGTGGCCTCGAGGTCTCGCGGCGGTTGATGCGCGACGTGGCCGCACTGGGGCTGCCGGTGGCCACCGAGCTGCTGCAGCCGATGCTGGCCCCCTATCTGGAGGACCTGCTCGCCTGGGTCGCCATCGGGGCGCGCACCACCGAGTCACAGCTGCACCGCGAGCTGGCCAGTGGCCTCTCGGCCGCGGTGGGCTTCAAGAACGCCACCGGCGGCGACATCGGTGTGGCCCTGGACGCCATGCGCGCCGCCGCCCACTCCCACAGCCATTTCGCCATGGACCCCGAGGGGCGCCCGGCGATCCGCGATACCGCCGGCAACCCGCATACCCAGCTGGTGTTGCGCGGCGGCCACGGCGAGCCCAACTACCAGGCCCACCACGTCCAGGCGGCGCGCCGCGCCCTGGAGGAGGCCGGCCTCTCGCCGCGGCTGATGGTGGACTGCAGCCACGCCAATGCCCGCAAGGACCACCGTCGCCAGAGCGAGGTGCTGCTCGATGTGCTGGCCCAGCGCGAGGCCGGAGAGACGGCGATCGCCGGCCTGATGCTGGAGAGTCACCTCCACGAGGGCAAGCAGCCGCTCGCCCCCGGCCGCCTGCGCCACGGGGTCTCGGTCACCGATGCCTGCATCGGCTGGGAGACCACCGTACACCTGCTGCTCACCGCCGCCGAGCGGCTGCGCCAAGGCCCATAGCGAGGTGCGCCCTTGCCCGGGGTAGCCCGAGCGATTTCGGTGATAGCGTCTGCTGTACCGTGGTGAAAGATCCCGGGATAATGGCCCCGATTGCCGATTCGCCAACCAGGAGCCCAGCATGCCCTTCCAGTTCGAGGAGCACGATCCCGAGACTTACCGCCGCAAGGGGCGCCTCATCAGCCTGGCCATGGCCGGCCAACTGATCGTCTTCGGGCTGCTCTTCGTGCAGCTGCTGCAGGCCGCCTTCGACGGCGGCTTCTGGCTCAACGTGCTGGGCGTGGTGCTGGGCCTGGTGGCCACCAGCCTGGTGTTCGCGGTGCTGCGCGAGCGTCCCTGGATGGACGAGGTGCGCTATGCCTGGCAGCTCAAGCACCACCTCTCCCGGGTCAGCGGCTACCTGCCGGCGCTGCGCCGCGGCATGGCGGAGGGCAACGGCACCGCCCTGGACCTGCTCGCCTTCTATCACCAGGGCATGGCCCAGCTCGCCGAGCTCAACGGCCGCACCCTGGACGACGACGCCGAGCTGCTCGCCGAGCGCGAGGTGGTGCGGATGGCACGCCGCGAGCAGGGCCTGGCCGAGCGCGTCGAGGGCTTCGATCCCCACGACCTGGCCGCCTTCCGCAGGGGGTAGGCCGCCGCGTTCTGGCACCGCTTGTCGCTTCATCGGACTGTCACCTTGCTCGCCTAGCCTGTCCTCGTCCTGGAGGCGCCCCATGCCTCCATCTACCCGACGAGGAGTCCCCCATGAGCAAGGAAATCGAGGACCATCGCGTCCTGAACCCCGGCACCAATGAGCCCTTCGCCTCCGTTCTCGATCGCCATGTCTCCCGGCGCAGCGTGATGCGCGGTGGCCTGGGGCTGGCGGCCGCCTCGATGCTGGGCTTCGGGGGGGCCGCCCAGGCACTGGCCTCGAGCTCCCGGCACGAGAAGACGCCGCTGCGCCTGGCCTTCGAATCGATCGCCGGCTCGCGCAGTGACGCCGTGGTGGTGCCACCGGGCTATACCGCCCAGGTGCTGGTCCCCTGGGGCACGCCGCTGACGGGCGAGGCATCGGAGTGGAGCGATGCGCTGGCCATGACCGCCGAGCGCCAGGCGCAAAGCGTGGGCATGCACCATGACGGCATGCACGGCTTCCCGCTGGACGAGGAGAGCGCCTCGCGCCGCTTCGTGCTGGCGCTCAACAACGAGTACATCGACCAGCAGGCACTGTGGGCGCCCCAGGGCGGTCCCACCAATGCCGAGGAGGGCGCGCGCCCCGCCGAGGAGTCGCGTACCGAGATCAATGCCCACGGCGTGACCCTGGTGGAGGTGGTGAAGGAAGGCGACGGTCGCTGGTCCCATGTGCCGGGCTCCCCCTACAACCGCCGCTTCACCAGTGCCACGGAGATGGAGCTGGCCGGTCCGGTCGCCGGCAGCGCCTACGTCAGGACCAAGTTCTCGCCGGAGGGGCGTCTCACCCGGGGCACCAACAACAACTGCGGCAACGGCTATACCCCCTGGGGTACCTACCTGGCCTGCGAGGAGAACTGGCCCAACATCTTCGTCAACACCGGCGAGCGCTTCGCCGACGACGCCCGCATCGGGATTCCCACCCAGCGTGGCCGCTACGGCTGGGAGACCTCGGCGGGGGATCCCAGTGAGGCGAACGACGAGTTCGCTCGCTTCGATATCACCCCGCGTGGCGCCGATGCCCGCGAGGATTACCGCAACGAGGCGCGTACCTTCGGCTACCAGGTGGAGATCGACCCCTACGACGGCAGCCGCCGTACCGTGAAGCGCACCGCCCTGGGACGCTTCCGCCACGAGGGGTGCTGGCTCGGCAAGCTCGAGCCCGGCAAGCCGGTGGTGTTCTACTCCGGCCACGATGCCCGCAACGAGTACATCTACAAGTATGTCTCCGCCGCCGCCTGGGACCCGGCGGATGCCAACCGCCCCGGTGCGGCCTATGATCGCCTGGCGATCGGCGCCAAGTACCTGGACGATGGCGTGCTCTACGTGGCGCGCTTCGCTGCCGACGGCAGTGGTGAGTGGCTGCCGCTGACGCTGCAGGCGAAGAGCCGTGATGGTCGCCCGCTTCACGAGGCCCTGGGGCTGGCCGCCGATGACCAGGCCGGCATCATCATCCATACCTGCGATGCCGCCGACCTGATGGGCGCCACCCCCATGGATCGCCCCGAGTGGGCCAGCGTCGACCCCGCCTCCGGTGAGGTCTATATCACCCTGACCAACAACAGCCAGCGCACCGAGGCGGGCAGCGAGGCGACCTACACCAATGCGGGCGGTGCCACCGACGAGCCCGGCGTGGGCTTCGCCACGGCGCCGGTCAACGCCGCCAACCCGCGCCCCGACAACGGCGCCGGGCATATCCTGCGCTGGCGGGAAGCCGATGATGGTACCCGCTTCGCCTGGGAGGTTTTCGTCTTCGGCGCCGCCGCCTCCGACGCAGATAACCTCTCCGGCCTGACCGAGCTCAACCAGTTCGCCAGCCCCGACGGCCTCTGGTACGACGATCGCGGCAACGGTGACGGCATCCTGTGGATCCAGACCGACAACGGCTACGATGGCGTCGCCGACTACACCAACGACCAGGTGCTGGCGGTGGTGCCGGGAGCCCTGGAGGGCGGGGTGGTCACGCCCGAGAACCAGCAACACCTCAAGCGCTTCGCGGTGGGCCCCAACGGCTGTGAGGTCACCGGGATCTTCGCTACCCCCGACAGGACCGCGCTGTTCATCAACATCCAGCACCCGGGCAACTGGCCGGCCTCCGAGGATGCCACCGCGGTCACCCAGGGGGAGGTGCGCCCGCGCGCCTCTACTGTGGTGATCCAGAAGCAGGATGGTGGTCCCATCGCCGTCTGACCCGGCTTCGCCGGGGCTGTAAGCCGTAAGCCTGAAGCTGGAAGAAGAATCGCCCCCATGGTCTTGCCATGGGGGCGATTCAGTTTAGGCTGCTTTCCAGCTTCCAGCTTCCAGC
>NZ_AXCA01000026.1:0-755 GCF_000475415.1 Halomonas sp. PBN3
CTACTGGTCAGCTACCTGCGCCCGGCCTACCGAGATGCCGCCCATCACGCCGGTGCCATTCTCGCCTTGCTGGTCCGGCGGCTGCGCCAGGCATGGCCTGAGGTGAAGATCGTGTTCCGCGGCGACAGCGGCTTCTGCCGCCCGCTGATCCTCAACTGGTGCGACCGCCACGGCGTCGATTACCTCATCGGCCTCGCCGGCAACAAGCGCCTGGCCAAGCTGGCTCTGGACATCGACTACGCGTCAGCCATCCGCTTCGAGAAGACCTGGGAGAAGGAGCGTGTCTTCGGCTTCATCGAGTACGCTGCCAAGAGCTGGAAGGAGCGTCGACGAAGGGTGATCGTCAAGTCCGAGACCAGCCGGCGTGGCTTCAACACCCGCTACGTGGTCACCAGCCTGCGCGGCTGCAGCGCCGAGTGGCTCTATGACAATCGCTACTGTGCCCGGGGCGAGATGGAGAACCGCATCAAGGAGCAGCAGTTCCTGTTCTCCGACCGCACCAGCTGCCACGAGTGGTGGCCCAACCAGTACCGGCTGCTGCTCTCGGGGCTGGCCTATCTGCTCCTGGAGCGACTGCGTCGGATTTACCTCAAGCGCACCGCCTTCGCCCAGGCCCAGGTCAATACCATCCGCCTGAAGCTGCTGAAGATCGGCGCCGTCATCACCCGCAACACGCGCACCATCCGGCTGATGTTGAGCAGCCAGTACCCGGAGCAGGACCTCTTCCTGAAGCTGGCTGGCAAACTGGTGCCTGG
>NZ_AXCA01000027.1:0-19286 GCF_000475415.1 Halomonas sp. PBN3
GACTCCCCCTCCTACTCGATCGGGGCCTGACGGCACTTCCGCTCGGCTGGTGGGCACGCAGGTCGACCTCGGCCCCAGAGCCACGCGAGGTGCGGACACGCGAAAACACCGGCAAGGCGCCGGAGGTAACGATCAGGACGAAGCCAGCAGAGAGAGGCACCGCGAGGAGAGGATGGCTCCCGGAGCAGGACTCGAACCTGCGACCCAGTGATTAACAGTCACTTGCTCTACCAACTGAGCTATCCGGGAATGGCCTGATGCTTAGGACGATGACGGGCGGCTGGCTCCTCGAGCAGGACTCGAACCTGCGACCCAGTGATTAACAGTCACTTGCTCTACCAACTGAGCTATCGAGGAATCGTGCCGTATCGTCGTGTCTGAGGGTCGTGTTGGCTCCCGGAGCAGGACTCGAACCTGCGACCCAGTGATTAACAGTCACTTGCTCTACCAACTGAGCTATCCGGGAACGACCTCGAACACGGGGCGTAGTATACGGATCCGCTCTGCCAGGTCAAGGACCGCGGTCGATGATCCTGCCCCGCCCTGCCCTGCCCCGAAACGCACAGCGCCCGCCTGGCGATGCCGGCGGGCGCTGCTGGGATCCTGGTGGCTACGCCCTGACTCGAACAGGGGACCCCATCATTATGAGTGATGTGCTCTAACCAACTGAGCTACGTAGCCTTTTCACGCGATTGCCCGGCCATGGCCGAGCAATGGAGACGCATTATGCACGCGGGCCCGCCGCTTGGCAAGCCCGCGCCTCCCCGTCCACGGCTATCGCAAATGGCAGCACCGCTCAAGGCTGATCCGGCGACAGGCCTACGAGGGGGCGCTACGAGTACGTCCTTGTAGGCTACCTCGGCCATCCCTGGTCCTCGGACCCCCTCTTCGACCTGTCCCCGGCGCCTTTCGCTATCGCCCTTTCGGTAACTGCGATAGCCCTGCACGCCGATCAGGAAGCGATATCCAGCGCCTCGCGCACCGCGGGCAGGCCGGCCTCGCCGTCACGGGTCTCGACGCCCTCGAGCCACGCCTCGAGTACCTCGGGGTTGGCCTGGAGGTAGGCGCGCGCGGCATCACGCGGGTCCTCGCCCTCGTCCATGATCTCGCCCATCAGCTGGTTCTCCATCTCGAGGGTGAACTCGAGGTTCGCCAGCAGGGCACCGACGTTGCCGCACTCCTCGACGTAGCCAGCACGGGTGTTGGTGTAGACGGTGGCACCGCCCAGTTCAGGACCGAAGTAGTCATCGGCACCCTCCAGGTAGGCCATGTCGAAGTTGGTGTTCATGGGATGCGGCTCCCAGCCCAGGAACACCATCCACTGCTGGTCCGGCTCCCGGGCGCTGAGCTCGGCGAGCATGCCTGCCTCGCTGGAGTCGATCAGCTGCCAGTCACCCAGGCCGAAGGCGTCGTCGTCGATCATCTGCTGGATCAGCTGGTTGCCGTCGTTACCCGCCTCGATGCCGTGGATGCTGCTGTCGAACTGCTCGGCATGCTCCGCGAGATCGGCCACCGAGGTGACCCCCGCCTCGTGGACGTACTGGGGCACCGCCAGGGTGTACTTGGCCCCCTCCAGGTTGGCGTCCAGGCGGTCGACACTGCCTTCCTCGACATAGGGGTCGCTGATCGAGGCCATGGAGGGCATCCAGTTGCCCAGGAAGACGTCGAAGTCGCCGTTCTGCATGCCCTGGTAGGCGATCGGGACAGAGACCGTGTCGATGCGGGTGTCATAGCCCAGCGCCTCAAGCACCTCGGTGGTGAGCGCGGTGGTGGCGGTGATGTCCGTCCAGCCCACCTCGGCGAAGCGAATGGTGGAGCAGCTCTCGCCCTCCTGGGCGAGCGCCGGGGCGGCACCCAGCGCCAGGGCCGCGGCGCCCAGGCCCAGGCTCATGCGGCGCGTCATGGTGCGGGTCAGGGGGGATGCATTCATGGCGTAACCTCCGTGGAAGGAACTTGAGTATAGACGGTGACCGCCACTCCTTTATTGATTGAACGTTCAATAAAAAAATGGCAAGCTGGCCCTATACTAACCGCACCCACCGGTGTGGTGGCAAGTCATCCGCAAACAGGGAGGGCTCGACGGTGCCCAAGGTTGGAATGGAACCCATCCGCCGCCAGCAGCTGATCCAGGCGACCATGGCGGCCATCGACGAGGTCGGCCTGGCCGATGCCACGGTCGCGCGCATCGCCCGTCATGCCGGCGTCTCCGCCGGCATCATCAGCCACTACTTCGGCGGCAAGGACGGGCTGCTGGAGGCGACCATGCGCCGGATCCTTAGCGACCTGGGCGACGCCGTGGCGGCGCGCCGCCACGACCGGCCGGACGATTCGCCCCGGGCGCAGCTGCAGGCGATCATCGAGGGCAACTTCGACCGCAGCCAGGTCTCCGGCCCGGTGGCCAAGACCTGGCTCGCCTTCTGGGCCAGCAGCATGCACAAGCCGGCGCTGCAGCGGCTGCAGCAAGTCAACGACCGTCGGCTGCACTCCAACCTCTGCGCCCAGTTCCGCCGCCTGATGCCGCGCGACGAGGCCCGCGCCTGCGCCCGCGCACTGGCTGCCCTGATCGACGGCCTGTGGCTGCGCGGGGCCCTGACCCCCGAGGGCCTCGATGCCGAGGCGGCCCGTCGCACGGCACTGGCCACCCTCGACCAGCTGCTCGACGCCGCTCCCCACCCCGTTCACTGAGGAGACGCCCCATGGCCATCTCATCCCCCCTGCCCCTCTACATCGACGGTCGCCCGGTAGACGCCACCGCCGGCGAGACCTTCGAGGTGGTGAACCCCTACGACGGCAGCCCGCTAGCCCAGGTGCAGCAGGCCTCTGCCGCCGACATCGACGCCGCCGTGGCCGCCGCCCGGCGCGGCCAGCGCGAGTGGGCCGCGATGAGCGGCATGGCCCGCGGCCGCATCCTGCAGCGCGCCGTGGCGCTGCTCCGGGAACGCAACGTCGAGCTCGCCGAGCTGGAGACCCGCAACACCGGCAAGCCGATCAGCGAGACCGCCGCGGTGGACATCGTCACCGGCGCCGACGCCCTGGAGTACTACGCCGGCCTCGCCGCCGCCATCGAGGGCACCCAGATCCCGCTGCGCGAGGATTCATTCGTCTACACCCGCCGGGAGCCGTTGGGCGTGGTGGGCGCCATCGGCGCCTGGAACTACCCCATCCAGATCGCCTGCTGGAAGGCCGCCCCGGCGCTGGCCGCCGGCAACGCCGTGGTCTTCAAGCCCAGCGAGGTGACCCCGCTTACCGCCATGAAGCTGGCCGAGATCCTCAGCGAGGCGGGCCTGCCGGACGGCGTCTTCAATGTCGTGCATGGCGCCGGCGACGTCGGCGCCCTGCTCACCGAGCATCCCGACATCGACAAGGTCTCCTTCACCGGCGAGGTAGGCACCGGCCGGAAGGTGATGGCCGCCGCGGGTGGCTCCACCCTCAAGGAGGTGACCATGGAGCTGGGCGGCAAGTCGCCGCTGGTAGTCTTCGCCGACGCCGATCTTGACCGCGCCGCCGACGCCGCCATGATGGCCAACTTCTACTCCAGCGGGCAGATCTGCACCAACGGTACTCGGGTCTTCGTCGAGCGCTCGGTGAAGGCGGACTTCGAGGCCAGGATCAAGGAGCGCGTGGCCCGCATCCGCGCCGGCGACCCGCTGGACCCCAGCGTCAACTTCGGCCCCCTGGTGAGCTTCGAGCACCAGCAGAAGGTGCTCTCCTACATCGCGCTGGGCAGGCAGGAAGGCGCCAGGGTGCTGGCCGGCGGCGAGGCCTGGAACGAGGACGAGCGGGCGAACGGCGCCTGGGCCGCGCCCACGGTGTTCACCGACTGCACGGACGAGATGCGCATCGTGCGAGAGGAGATCTTCGGCCCGGTGATGGCGGTACTGGCCTTCGACGACGAGGAGGAGGTGATCCGCCGCGCCAACGACACCCACTACGGGCTGGCCGCCGGGGTCTTCACCGAGAGCCTCAACCGCGCCCACCGGGTGATCCACCGCCTCGAGGCGGGCATCTGCTGGATCAACACCTGGGGCGAGTCCCCCGCCGAGATGCCGGTGGGCGGGTTCAAGCAGTCGGGCGTGGGCCGCGAGAACGGCCTCGAGACCCTAGCCCACTACACCCAGACCAAGTCGGTGCAGGTGGAGATGGGCACTTTCGAGTCGGTGTTTTAAGGAGGCGACATGTCCGGACTTCGCGAATTCGATTACGTCATCATCGGCGCCGGCTCGGCCGGCAACGTGCTCGCCACCCGCCTCACCGAGGAGCCCGACGTCTCGGTGCTGCTGCTCGAGGCCGGCGGCCCCGACCACCGTTTCGACTTCCGCACCCAGATGCCGGCGGCACTCGCCTACCCGCTGCAGGGCAAGCGCTACAACTGGGCCTTCGAGACCGACCCCGAGCCGCACATGGATGGCCGGCGCATGGAGTGCGGCCGCGGCAAGGGGCTGGGGGGCTCCTCGCTGATCAACGGCATGTGCTACATCCGCGGCAATGCCCTGGACTACGACCACTGGGCCAAGGCGCCGGGCCTCGAGGACTGGACCTACGCCGACTGCCTGCCCTACTTCCGCAAGGCCGAGAGCCGCGATATCGGCCCGAACGACTACCATGGCGGCGACGGGCCGGTGAGCGTGACCACGCCCAAAGAGGGCAACAACCCGCTCTACCGCGTCTTTATCGAGGCGGGCAAACAGGCCGGCTACGCCGAGACCGAGGACGTCAACGGTTACCGCCAGGAGGGCTTCGGCCCCATGGACCGCTTCGTGACGCCCAACGGCCGGCGCGCCTCCACCGCTCGTGGCTATCTCGACCAGGCGAAGCAACGGGCGAACCTGACCATCGAGACCCGCGCCATCACCGACGTCATCGAGTTCGAGGGCAAGCGGGCGGTCGGGGTGCACTACAAGCACAAGGGCCAGGCGCAGAGGGTCCGGGCCCGCCGCGAGGTGCTGCTGTGCGCCGGTGCCATCGCCTCGCCGCAGATCCTGCAGCGCTCCGGCGTGGGGCCCCGCGAGGTGCTCGACGAGTTCGGCATCGAGGCGGTGCACGTCAACGACAACGTGGGCGCCCATCTCCAGGACCACCTGGAGATGTACATCCAGTACGAGTGCAAGAAGCCGATCTCCCTCTACCCGGCGCTGAAGTGGTGGAACCAGCCGAAGATCGGCGCCGAGTGGCTCTTCCTCGGCCGCGGCATCGGGGCCAGCAACCAGTTCGAGTCCTGCGCCTTCATCCGCACCAGCGACGAGGAGCCATGGCCCAATCTGCAGTACCACTTCCTGCCCATCGCCATCAGCTACAATGGCAAGAGCGCGGTGCAGGCCCACGGCTTCCAGGCCCACGTCGGCTCCATGCGCTCGGAGAGCCGCGGGCGCATCCGCCTGACCTCCCGGGACCCGGAGGCGGCGCCGAGTATCCTGTTCAACTACATGTCCACCGACAAGGACTGGCAGGAGTTCCGCGACGCCATCCGCCTGACCCGGGAGATCATCGCCCAGCCCGCCTTCGATCCCTACCGTGGCCGGGAGATCTCGCCGGGGCCGGACGTGCAGTCCGATGCCGAGCTGGACGCCTTCGTCAAGGCGCATGCCGAGACCGCCTATCACCCCTGCGGCAGCTGCCGCATGGGCGCAGGTGACGACGCCGTGGTGGATGGCCAGGGTCGGGTGCACGGCGTGGAGGGACTGCGGGTGGTGGATGCCTCGCTCTTCCCGCAGATCCCCACCGGCAACCTCAACGCGCCGACCATCATGCTGGCCGAGAAGATCGCCGACCGCATCCGCGGCCGCGAGCCGCTGCCGAAGAGCGACGCCCCCTACTACGTGGCGGGCGACTCCCCCGCTCGCAGCGAACCGCAGCGTCGCCTCGAGGCATAGCCCCTCTCCCCCGTCGCCACTAACGCCCCGCCCTGCCACTGCAGCGCGGGGCGTTTTGACATGATGGCTTTACCTAGCAGCGAGAGGCGCCGGGGATAGCCTTGGAGGGGGTCCGAGGACCAGGGGTGAGGAGCACCGCTCCGAACGGGCTGGCCAGGGATGGCCAGCACCGGACCTGCAAGCGGAGCAGGACGCGAGAGCGCAGCAGGGCCGAGGTAGCGTACAGGGACGTATTTACAGCGCCCCCGAACAAGGCTGTCGCCGGGAAAGCCTCGAGCGATATGGCTCGCGATGATGGACCTTGGACTGATTGTGGTGCTGGCCGGTTGCACCGATGTGGGCTAGTCTGCAAGAATTCAAACATCTGTTCGAATCCCTGCGTCTTACAACAACCGGAGTCACTCCATGCTCACCCTGATCCTGCTGCTCGTGGCCATCGTCGGCCTGCTCGCGGTGATGCGCCGCGAGGCGGGTGCCCTGCCCGCCCTGGCGGTGCTCGCCGTCACCGGCCTGGCAAGCCTGGTCGCCGCCTCCGCGGTGCTCGGCGTCATCCTGCTCGCCGGGGCCGCGGTTGTGGCCGCGGCCGGCCTGCCGGCCCTGCGCGGCAGATGGCTGACGCCGCGCCTCTTCGCGATGTTCAAGAAGGTCTCGCCGAAGGTCTCCGACACCGAACGCGTGGCGCTGGAGGCCGGCAGCGTGGCCTGGGACGGCGAGCTCTTCACCGGCAGGCCCGACTGGCAGGCGCTGCTGGATGCCCGCGACGACGGCCTCACAGATGAAGAGAGGGCCTTTATCGACAACCAGTGCTCGGTGGCCGCCGGCATGTGCAACGCCTGGGAGATCGCCAAGGAGCGCGCCGACCTGCCCCAGGCTCTCTGGGATCACCTCAAGCGCGAGCGCTACTTCGGGATGATCATCCCCAAGGCGTACGGAGGCCTGGGCTTCTCCGCCAAGGCGCAGTCCCTGGTGCTGCAGAAGCTCGCCATCAACGAGACCCTGATGGTTACGGTGGGCGTGCCCAACTCCCTCGGCCCGGGGGAGCTGCTGCTCAAGTACGGCACCGACGAGCAGAAGGACCACTACCTGCCGCGCCTGGCCGACGGCCGCGAGATCCCCTGCTTCGGCCTCACCGGCCCCCGCGCCGGCTCTGACGCCACCTCGCTGCCCGACACCGGCGTGGTCTGCCGGCAGAGGGTGGATGGCAAGGAGGTGCTCGGGGTGCGCCTCAACTTCGAGAAGCGCTGGATCACCCTGGCCCCCATCGCCACCGTGGTGGGCCTGGCCTTCCGCCTCTTCGACCCGGAGAAGCTGCTGGGCGACGAGGAGGACCGCGGCATCACCCTGGCGCTGATCCCCCGCGACACCGCGGGCATGGAGATCGGCCGCCGCCACCACCCCATCGGCAGCCCCTTCCTCAACGGCCCGATCAAGGGCAAGGACGTGTTCGTGCCCCTGGACACCATCATCGGCGGCGAGGCGATGATCGGCCAGGGCTGGCGGATGCTGGTGGAGTGCCTCTCGGTGGGACGCTGCATCACCCTGCCCTCCGGCGCCACCGGCACCGCCCGCTACGCCATTGGCTGGAGCGGCGGCTTCGCCCGCATCCGCCGCCAGTTCAACGTGCCGGTGGCCGAGATGGAGGGGGTCCAGGAGCCCCTGGCCCGCATGACGGCGCTTGGCTATATCGCCCAGGCGGCGGTCTACCAGACCGCCAACACCATCGACCGCGGCGAGAAGCCGGCAGTGCCCTCGGCGATCCTCAAGAGCCAGCTCACCGAGTTCCAGCGCCAGATCCTCGGCGACGCCATGGATATCCACGGCGGCAAGGCGGTGACCCTCGGCCCGCGCAACTACCTGGGGATCGGCTACAGCGCCAACCCGGTGGCGATCACCGTGGAGGGCGCCAACATCATGACCCGCAACCTGATGATCTTCGGCCAGGGGGCGATCCGCTGCCATCCCTACGTGCTCGAGGAGCTGGCCGCCAGGGACGCCGACGACCAGGCGGCCTTCGACAAGGCGTTCTTCGGCCATGCCGGCCTGATCTTCGGCAACGCCGCCCGCGCCTTCACCCAGGGGCTGGGCATCGGCAAGGCGGCGGTCCCCTTCGACGGTGAGGCCAAGCGCTACGCCCAGGAGGTCGCGCGACTCTCCGCCGGCTTCGGGCTGTGCGCCGACGCCGCCATGGCGAGCCTCGGCGCCACCCTCAAGCTTCGCGAGATGCTCTCGGCGCGCCTCGGCGATGTGCTATCGAACCTCTACCTCGCCTCCATGGTGCTCAAGCAGTGGCACGAGGGGGACAAGGTCGAGGGCGAGGCGGCGCTCTTCCACTACGCCTGCCAGTGGCTGCTGGGCCGTGCCGAGCAGGCCCTGGACGAGCTGTTCGACAACCTGCCAAACCGGGCACTTGCCAGCGTGCTGCGTCGGGTGGTGATGCCGCGGGGCAAGCGCTTCAAGCGCCCCCATGACGACCTGGCCCGCACCATCGCCCAGTCGGTCTCCCGGGAGAGCGCCCTGCGCACCAAGCTGCTGGCCAATACCTGGAGTACCGACGACGGCGAACAGGCGAACCCGCTGGCGCAGTACAACGCCCTGCTGGCCACCCAGGAGCGCGCCGAGGCCCTCTACCGTACCGTCAACAAGGCCTACGCGAAGGGGGAGCTGCCCGCGGAGGCGCTGCATCCCGAGCAGCGGGTGGAAGAGGCCGCCAGGGCCGGCATCATCAGCGAGGAGGATGCCACCTTTATGCGCGAGCGGGAGGCCCGGGTGCTGGAGCTGCTCACCGTGGACGACTTCGAGTACGACGCCTTCGTCACCGACAAGTCCAAGGTGCTGCGCCACCACGCCGCCTGAAGCCTCTCTGCACCGCCACAACCCTACGCCCCGGCAGATGCCGGGGCGTTTGCTTTCCCCCCAAAGCATGACTCGAGGCTATTCCGGTGAAAGGTCTGAACTGCCCCCCTCTACGACCTTTCCCCGGCGCCTCTCGTACTCTGGCACCGCTCTAAAGCGGCCAGACCAGCAGAATCATCGGGATGGCTACCGCCAGCACCACCAGGGAGAGCGGCAAGCCGAGCTTCCAGTAGTCGCCGAAGCGGTACCCGCCGGGGCCCATCACCAAGGTGTTGGACTGATGGCCGATGGGAGTGAGAAAGGCGCAGGAGGCGCTCACCGCCACCACCATCAGGAAGGGGTCCACGGAGGCATCGAAGCCACTGGCCAGGCTCGCCGCGATGGGTGCCATCAGAAGCGCCGCGGCGGCGTTGTTGACGATATTGGAGAGCACCATGGAGAGCACGAAGAGCCCCACCAGGGTGACGATCACCGGCCAATCGCTGCCCCAGGCGAGCATCGCCTCGGCGATCAGCGCCGCCCCGCCGCTGGTCTCCAGCGCCTGGCCCACCGGGATCATGGCGCCCAGCAGCACGATCACCGGCCCGTCCAGGGCCTGGTAACCCTCGCGCAGGGGCAGCACCCCCACCAGCAGGGTGACCAGGGCGGCCAGGGAGAGCGCCACCGCGGCCGGCAGCAGGTCGAAAAGCATCGCCAGGATGGCGGCGGCGAAGATGCCCAGCGATACCAGCAGCATGCGCGGCTGCCCCAGGGTCAGGTTGCGGCTGGCCAGCGGCAGGCAGCCCAGGGTCGCCAGGCTCTCGGAGAGCTCGCTCTCGCCGCCCTGCAGCAGCAGCACGTCACCGGGGCGGAAGCGGATATCGCGCAGGCGCTGCTTGAGACGACCGCCGTCCCGGGCCACCGCCACCAGATGCAGGCCGAACTGGTTGTGCAGGCGCAGCTGAAGCACGGTGCGGTTGACCATCATGGAGTCGTTGCGCACCACCGCCTCCACCAGCTGCAGGCCCTCGGTATCCATGCCGCGCTTCTCTTCCTGCTTCTCCTTTTTTGCCTCCTTACTGTCGCGCTCCTCCTCGCCCTTCTCCGGCGTCGAGCTCTCGCTGCGGCCCTCTGCCTCACCGCCCTTCTCGGCTATCTGAGATGCTTCGCCCCCATCATCCTCGGCTTCCGCTTCCTCCTCGGCGTCCTTGCCCAGGCGCAGCCCCGCCTTGTCCTCGAGCAGCTTCATCTCCTCGGGGCCCGCCTCCATCAGCAGGATGTCGCCCTCCCTGAGGGTACCGAAGAAGGCATGGCCGGCCCGGCGCTTGTCGTTTCGCACCACGGCGAGCACCGGGATAGTCTCCTCCAGCTCCTGCTGCAGCTCGCGCAGGGTCAGGCCGTTGGCCTTCGACTCCTCTCCCACCCGCAGCTCGACCAGGTAGTTGGCAGTATCGAACATCGCCTCCGTGGAGGCCTTGCCGGCCCGCTGGGGGACCAGTCGCCAGCCAACCAGCAGGATGAAGGCGAACCCGGCCAGGGCCACCACTGCCCCCACCGGCGTGAAGGAGAACAGCCCGAAGTTGTCACCGGTCACGGAGCCCCGGTAGCTGGCGATGATGATATTGGGCGGGGTGCCGATCAGGGTGGTCAGCCCCCCCAGCAGGGAGCCGAAGGCCAGCGGCATCAGCAGGATCGACGGCGAGGCGTCGTGCTCCCGGGCCAGGCGCATGGCCACCGGCAGCAGCAACGCCAGGGCCCCGACGTTGTTCATGATGCCCGACAGGACCACCACGGTGCCCACCAGCACCAGCAGCTGCAGGAAGAGCCGCTCACCGACCCTGAGCAGCTGCTCGGCGATCACGTCCACCACCCCGGAGCGCTCGAAGCCGCGACTCAGCACCAGTACCGCCGCCACCGTGATCACCGCGGGATGGCCGAAGCCCAGGAAGGCCTCGTCGCCAGGCACCAGGCCCAGCATCACCGAACCGAGCAGCGCGGCCAGCGCCACCAGGTCGTAGCGGAAGCGGCCCCAGACGAAGGCGACCAGGGTCGCGCCGAGCACGAGGAAGACCAGGGTGCTGTCGGCCATGGGTTCACCTCCCTGTGAATGTCGATGCCGACAGCATTGCCAGGCCACCCGGTTGCGGACAAGCACTTTCTTGAGCCATAGCGCAAAAACCCGGCCAAAGCCGGGTTCCTGGCGCCTGTCGGAACCGCTACCTGGCCATCGTCTCCAGCATGGCGTTGACCGCCTCGAGGTGTTCCGGCTCGTTGTGGCAGATGCCCTGGAAGACCGCGCAGAGGTCGAGGAAGTCCTTAAGCTCGGTGCGCTGCGCCATCTTCATCAGCCGCTTGGTGAGGCGTGTCGCCTTGGGCGGCTGGGCGGCGATGCGTGTGGCGAGCTCGCCCACCGTCTCCATCAGCGCCTCGGGATCACAGACCTCCAGCACGATGCCATACTCCCTGGCCTCCTCGGCGTCGATCACCCGCCCGGAGAGGGTGAGCTCGAAGGCGCGCTGGTAGCCGATCAGGCGCTGCATGAACCAGGCGCCACCATCGCCGGGAATGATCCCCAGGTTGAGGAAGGTCTCGCCGAACTTCGCCTTGCTCGAAGCGATGCGGATATCGGCCATGTTGGCCAGGTCGAAGCCGGCGCCGATGGCCGGGCCGTTGACCGCGGCGATGATCGGCACCTCCACCGCCTGCAGCGCCAGCGGGATACGCTGGATGCCGCGGCGGTAGCGCGCCGAGACCTCGGCCACGTCGCCGGCGAAGTCGCCCCCACGATTGGCCATGTCCTTGACGTTGCCGCCGGCGGAGAAGGCGCTGCCCGCGCCGGTGATCACCAGCACCGAGACGGCGTCGCAGGCGTTGACCCACTCGGCCACGGCCACGATGTCATCCGTGAGGGCGGTACCGGTCAGGGCGTTGCGCACGTCGTGGCGATCCAGGGTCAGGGTGGCCACCCGCCCCTCCAGGGTCAGGCGGGCATCGGTCAGCTGGGGCAGGTCGGCTGGGGCGTTTGACTGGCTCATGCGTGGGCATCCTTGTCGGTGGTCTCATTGTCACGCTCGACGATAACCCGGGCATCCACCACCGCATAGCCATCGGCGTTGACGATCACCGGGTTGAGGTCGAGCTCGGAGAGCGCCGGGTAGGCCTCGACGATGCGCGAGACCTTGATCAGCAGGTCGACCAGCGCCGCCTTGTCCACCGGCTTCTCGCCGCGCACCCCACCGAGGATCTTCTTGGCCTTGATCTGTTCCACCATGGACTCGGCATCCTGGCGGCTGAGCGGGATCGAGCGGAAGGCCACGTCCTCGAGGATCTCGACGAAGATGCCGCCGAGGCCGAACATCAGCACCGGGCCGAAGATGGGGTCGCGGATCACCCCGAGGATCACCTCGATCCCCTTCTTCGCCATGGGGGTGACCAGCACCCCCTCGATCTCGGCGCTGGCGTCGTAGGCACGACAGGAGGCGAGGATCGCCTCGCGGGCCTCGCGCATGGCGGCCTCGCCCACCACGTTGAGCCTGACGCCGCCGGCGTCGGACTTGTGCAGGATGTCCTTGGAGACCACCTTCATGGCCAGCGGCGTCTCGCCGAACGCTCGGGCGGCGTCCGCGAGCTCCTGCTCGCTTCTTACCACCAGCTCCAGCGGTACCTCGATGCCGTGCTCGCGCAGCAGCCGCTTGGCCTCGTACTCGAAGAGGTCACGCCCCTCGGCCCGAGCCTCGTGGAACATGGCGGTCAGCTCGGGACGCGGCTCGACGCTCCGCTCGCGGCTCTGGCCTTGGGCCTGTGCCAGGTACTGGCCGCGCTCGCCCAGCGCCGAGAGCACGCGCACCGAATGCTCGATGGAGGCGTAGACCGGCAGCCCCGCCTCGTGCAGGCGGCGCAGCGCCGGCGGCTTGACCGGCGTATAGAGGCTGTAGATCACCAGCGGCTTCTCGGTAGCGTTGGAGAGGTCCACCATCGCCTCGGCGCCGCGCATCTCGTCGCCCAGCAGCGACTCGGCGAAGCGGATGCTGTAGCCGCCGAACATGCCCACCAGGAAGATGCTGTCGACGTTGTCATCGGCGGCGACGATCTCCATGCAGGTGGCCAGCAGCGACGGATTGGCGTCGGTGGAGCCGGCCACGTCCACCGGGTTGACGGTGGAGGCCTGGGGGAAGAGCACGTCGCGCAGCTTCTGGCGGGTCGCCTCGGAGAGCTCGGCGAGCTCCAGGCCCGCCTCGGCCAGGCGGTCGGAGGCGATGGTGGCCTGGCCGCCGCCGTCAGAGATCACCGCCACGCGCTTGCCGCGCGCCTTCTGCAGCAGGCCCAGCCCCTCGGCCACCGGCAGGATCTCGTCGGAGTACTGCACCACGCTGACGCCGGCCTGGCGGAGCAGGTCCACGGTCATGGCATAGCTGCCGGCCAGGGCCCCGGTGTGGGAGCTGGCGGCCTTCTGCCCCTGCTCGGTGGAGCCGGACTTGTAGACCACCACCGGCTTCATGGCCGTCACCTCGCGGGCCACCTCGAGGAACTTGCGCCCGTCGCGGAAGCCCTCCACGTAAAGGGTGGCGACGCGGGTGTGCTCGTCCTCGCCCAGGTAGCGCAGGTAGTCGTTGAAGCCGATGTCGCTCTGGTTGCCCGGGCCCACGTAGGTGGAGAAGCCCACCTGGCCGTTGTGCTGAGCTTCCAGCGCCAGCGACAGCAGCATGTTGCCGGACTGGGAGATGATGCCCACGTCACCCGGCTTGACGTTGTCCAGCGCCAGCAGGTTGACCCTGTGGTGAAGGTTGAAGATGCCCGAGGTGTTGGGGCCGATGAGGCGCACGCCGTGGGCGCGGGCCTTCTCCATCATCTCGCGCTCGAGCTCGGCTCCCTCCCCGCCGATCTCGGCGAAGCCGCTGGCCAGTATCACCGCCCCCTTGATGCCGCGACGACCACACTCGGCGATCAGCCCGGGCACCGAGGGCGCCGGGGTACAGATCAGCGCCAGCTCCGGGCTGCCGGGGATGGCGGTGACCGAGGGCCACGCCTTGACCCCGAGGATCATGTCGGCCTTGGGGTTGACCGGGTAGATATCGCCCCGGTAGCCATCCTTGATCAGGCCGACCATGGCCTTGTAGCCGCGCTTGGTGGGGTCCGCGGAGGCACCCACCACGGCGATGCCGGTGGGCGCCAGGATGTCGTGGAGCGGGCTGCGGGTGGGGAGGTGTCCTTCGATGGGATTCATGTGCTGGCTGACCTTGGCCTCATGGCCGATGGAGAGTGGTCGAAGTCCGGCCACCGCCGGGCGGAAAGTGTCCAGGGAGGACGGGGCTCAGCGGCCCTCGAAGCGCGGCGCGCGCTTCTCGGCGAAGGCGTCCACGCCCTCCTGCCAGTCCCGGGTCGTGCCGACGAAGGTCATGCCCTCCAGCTCGGCGGTCAGGCAGGCGTCCAGGGTGCGCTCGCCCGAGAAGTTGAGCTGCTCCTTGGCCAGGGCCATGGAGAACGGGGCCTTGCCGGCGACCTTCTCGGCGAAGACCAGGGCGGCCTCGAGGAACCCCTCGTCGGCGAAGGCACGATTGGCAAGGCCGATGCGAACCGCCTCGGCACCGTCGATGCGCTCGCCCAGGAACACCAGCTCGCGGGCCTTGGCCAGCCCCACCAGGCGCGGCAGCAGCCAGGTGACGCCGCCGCCGAGGAAGTTGCCGATGGAGACCTCGGGGAGGCCGATCTGGGCACTCTCGGCCATCAGCAGGAAGTCCGAGGCGATGGCGAGTTCCGCCCCGGCACCCAGGGCATAGCCGTTCACCGCGGCGACCACCGGGGTCTGCATCTGCATCAGGCGCCGGCAGACGATCTGCTCGCCCTGCAGGTACTGGCGGCGATCGAAGGCGGTGCGGCCCTCCTTGTGCTCCTTGAGGTCGGCGCCCACGCAGAAGGCGCGCCCCTCGCCGGTGATCAGCACGACGCGGACCTCGCCATCGGCCTCGACGCGGGTCAGGGCGTCGTTGAGCTCGGCGTAGAGCCGCTCGGTCACGGCGTTGAGGCGCTGGGGGCGGTTGAAGCGGATCTCCATCACCTGGCCGTGGCGGCGGGTGATCAGGGTCTCGTAGTCCGGCAGTGGGGACATCGATGACTGGCTGGGGGCTTGGCTCATGGGGTGCGGCACTCTCGGGGCGTGGCAGATGGGTTCGATAAGCCAGGGCGATGGTCAATCGCCCTGGAAACAAACGTGTCATTATTACCATCTCGGCAGCACGCTTGTTCTGCGCGCATCCTAGCCAAAGGTCGCAGGCAGGTCAACACGTGTGTGTCACATTATTTATCGATGAGAAACGATTGTGTCATCCATGCCCGGCGCTCATCGGTTACAATGACGCCGCCCCACCACCAACCCAGGAGATCCCCGTGCTGGACCACGACGTGCAGGAGGTCGGTTCGCCGTCCCCGGAAGCCGGCGGCACCACGCGGCTGGATACGGTCAACCAGCAGCTCGCCGAGGCCTATCCGGAACTCAGCCCGCAGCTCAAGCTCGCCGCCGGCTATGTGCTGGAGCATCCGGTGGAGATCGCCTTCCAGTCGATCCGCAAGTCGGCCGCCGCCGCCGAGGTCACCGCCTCGACCCTGGTGCGACTGGCCAAGCGCCTGGGCTTCGACAGCTACGAGCAGTTCCGCGAGGTGTTCCAGTCGGCGGTCCAGGCCGGGCCGGTGGAGCTCTCGGGGCGCGCCAGCCAGCTGCGCACCCTGGCCAGCCAGACCGACGACCAGGTGTTCCTCGACGTGGGCGACGCGGCCTTCGACAACATCGGCCGGCTGTTCACCGCCGACAACCAGGCACGGGTGCGCGATGCCGCCCGGCTGCTGCTGGGCGCCGAGCGGATCGCCGTGGTGGGGTTTCGTGACACCTTCGCCTGCGCCTACCACTTCGCCTACGTGGGGCGCATCGCCATGCCCAATATCCAGCTGATCCGCGGCCAGGAGGGGGGGCTCTTGACCGAGCTTGCGCCCTTCGGCGAGGGCGACGTGGTGGTGGCCTTCGGCTTCGAGCCCTACTGTGCCGAGACGATGCGCGCGCTGGAGATCACCCGGGCGGCGGGGGTCAGCGCCATCGTCATCACCGACACCCTGCGCTCGCCGCTGGTGCCGGGGGCCACCCTCACCTTCCCGGTGGCCAACGCCACCCCGCACTTCTTCCCGTCGATCCTCTCGGCGATCACCCTGATCGAGGTGCTGCTGGCGGAGTGCGTGGCCTTCGGCCCCGACGACCTGGTGGACAACGTGGCGGGATTCGAGACGCGGATGCGCCAGATGGGCGCCTATGTGGAGAACGGCTGAGAGACCTCCAACTTCGTGGCCCATAAGGCCCGCTCGAGGCTGATCCGGCGACAGGCTTGGTCGGGGGCGCTGTAAATACGTCCCTGTACGCTACCTCGGCCCTGCTGCGCTCTCGCGTCCTGCTCCGCTTGCAGGTCCGGTGCTGGCCATCCCTGGCCAGCCCGTTCGGAGCGGTGCTCCTCACCCTTGGTCCTCGGACCCCCTCCAAGCCTGCCCCCGGCGCCTCTCGCTCAGCTGGCGGCACTCATCTTCGGTGCTTCCTTGTCCCTTGCTACTTGTCACTGGCCACAGGCCTTCAGGGCAGCAGGATGGTGGAGCCTGTGGTCTGGCGGCCCTGCAGGGCGTCCTGGGCCTTGCCCGCCTCTGCCAGGGGGTAGCGATGCGAGACATCGACCTTCAGCTTGCCGCTCTGGAGCATCTCGAAGAGCTCGTCGGCCATCATCTGCAGCCGCTCGGGGGTATCGGCGTACCCGTTGAGACTCGGCCGGGTGACGAACAGCGAGCCCTTCTGGTTGAGGATGCCGATGTTGACCCCCTCCACGGCGCCGGAGGCATTGCCGAAGCTGACCATCAGCGAGCGCGGCTTGAGACAGTCCAGGGAGGTCTCCCAGGTGTCCTTGCCCACCGAGTCGTAGACCACGTCGCACATGGCGCCGTCGGTCAGCTCGCGCACCCGCTCGACCACGTCCTCCTTCGTGTAGTCGATGGTCGCCCAGGCGCCGTTGCTCTCGGCCAGCGCGGCCTTCTCGGGCGAGCTGACGGTGCCGATCAGCTTCACCCCCAGGGCCCGGGCCCACTGGCAGGCGATGGAGCCGACGCCGCCGGCGGCGGCGTGCCAGAGGATGGTCTCGCCGGCCTCGAGGCGGTGGGTCTGGCGCATCAGGTACTGCACGGTGAGCCCCTTGAGCATGCTGGCCGCGGCGGTCTCGAAGTCGATCCCCTCGGGCAGCACCACCACCTTGGTGGCGGGCAGGGTATGCAGCTCGGCATAGGCCCCCAGCGGGCCCTGGGCATAGGCGACGCGATCGCCAGGCTTGAGGTGGGTCACCCCCTCGCCCACGGCGTCGACCACGCCGGCCGCCTCGGTGCCCAGCCCCGAGGGCAGCGAGGGCGCCGGGTAGAGGCCGGTGCGGAAGTAGATATCGATGAAGTTGAGGCCGACGGCGCGGTTGGCGACCCTTACCTCGCCGGGCCCCGGCTCCGGCGGGGTGACGTCGACGAGTTCGAGGACCTCGGAGCCGCCGGTACGGGCAAACTGGATGCGCTTGGCCATGAAAGGGGTTTCCTTGTGCTGCCTGCTGGATGGGCCATCCAGTCAAGCGCCATAGCCCGGCAGGGTCAAGTCATGGCGGCGTCAGAACAGCCCCCTCTCCAACCTGTCCCCGATGCCTTTCGCAAGCGCCGCATGGTCAGCTGCGACAGCCCTGGGCATCAGAGCGTGGCGGGAAAGGCCTCCAGGCCACGCAGGAAGCGCGCCTTGTAGTCATCGAACTGCTGGCGGTTCTGCTTGAAGGAGTGGATCACCGCCGCCTCGTCGAAGGTCAGCGTCCGCGGCAGGTCGTCCAGGGAGCCGGCCGGATGGCGAGGGCCCAGCCCGATGCGCACACCGGCCTTGCCGTCCAGCCAGCGCGAGATCCCCGCCGCGCGAAAGCGTGCCTCCTGCTCGGCGTCCCGGGCATCGACGCGCAGCGGGGCCTTGCGGGCCAGCTCGGCCACCAGCCGCTCGGCCGGCCGCACCACGCCCTGCCGCTCCTGCTCCAGCTCGGCCAGCAGCATCACGGTCATGCCGCTGCCACGCTCATCCAGCACCAGCAGCGCCAGGGCCACCGGGCGCGAGTGGTCATCCATCAGCGCCAGCACCCGGGCTGCCTCCTGCTCGATCAGCACTCCCAGGGTGCCGGCGAAGGTCGCCAGCGGGCGCAGCCCCGCCTCATGGCCATAGGCCTCGGCACACAGCCGGGCCAGGCAGGCCTCGCGCTGCCCGGGATTCTTGATATGCACGACTCTCATCTCGCTCTCCTCGCATCGTGGGTACCGCTACCACCGGGGCCCAAAATCGCGCAGCCTACCATATCCAGGCCGGGGTGGATGGCGCTACGCTACCGGAAGGTTCCTCGCCGCCAGTGACGGCGCCTCGCTGACCAGGATGACGGCCCATGCCCCACCCCGACATTTCGCTCCCCCGCCTGATCGCCCACCGCGGCCTGTCCGCCCACGCCCCGGAGAATACCCTGGCCGCCGTGCGCGCCGCCCACGACGCCGGCTGCGACTGGGTCGAGCTCGACGTCCAGCTGCTGGGCGACGGCACCCCGGTGATCTGGCACGACGCCACGGTACTGCGCTGCTCGGATGGCCGCGGCCGGCTGGACGAGCTCGACCTGCCGGCCGCCCGCCGCCTCGACGTGGGCGCCTGGTTCGGCGATGCCTTCCGTGGCGAGCGCATCGCCACCCTGGCCGAGATGCTCAAGCTGATCGACGAGTGCGGGATGGGCCTCAACCTGGAGCTCAAGGTCAACCGCGGGCGCAGTGCCGCCGCCCTGGTGGAATCGGCGCTGCCCGAGGCGCTGGACGCCCTGCCCCCGGAGCGGCTGATCGTCTCCTCCTTCGACGACGACGCCCTGGCCTGCGCGCGGGAGATCGCCCCGCCCTCGCGCCTGGCGCTGGGCGTGCTGTTCGAGGGGATGACCCGCGACTGGCGTGCCCGCTGCGAGGCGGTCGACGCCTACGGTGTGCACGCCGACTGGCGCCGCCTCAGCCGGCGCGGCGCCGCCGCGGTCAAGGCCGAGGGCTACGCCCTGCTCTGCTACACCCCCAACGACCCGGCCGCCTTCGCCCATCGCTGGGGCTGGGGCGTGGACGCCGCCATCAGCGACGACCCGACGCGCTACACCGGCCACCTGCCCTGAGCCGGAGACCTTGCCCCATCCCACCTCGTAGGGCACGCCGAGGTACTGCTCGAGCAGCGGGATCATGCCCATGGCGATCACGAACATCACCAGAGCCTGGATGGTCTCGGGGACCTCCCAGCGGAAGTGGATGAACGGCAGGCGGAGCTTGGAGGGGGCCCAGCGGCCAGCAGGGATATTCCTCACCGTGTTGGCGTTTCAGCAGCACTTGACGTCCTCCCCTCCCTCAGCTTTTCAGGAAACTGCCGCCTGGGGCGGAAAGCAAGGGGATTCCTACGGCGCTCAGGCGCGGCGTTGAACCGCCCCTGAGTCGCTTCGGTGGGTTCCTGCTGCTGGCGGCCTTACCGCACCACTCACTTCACAGGCT
>NZ_AXCA01000028.1:0-22366 GCF_000475415.1 Halomonas sp. PBN3
GACCCGGTGCAACATCCGGGCTAGGGGGCTGCCCTGGAGGAAGGCAGTCTCGTGGTGGGCGTGGGACTGAATCGCAACCAGGAATAGACCCAGTAGCATCAGTGCGACTATACCGATACGCAGCCACGACAAGGCGTGGGCAAGACTGAGGCGGCGTGTCGGTGGGCTCTTGGCCATGGTGGCAGACAACTTGACGAGAAACGGCTCCCTCACCTTAGACCAGTGATACTACCTGTCCATTGATATGCATCAAGATCGAAGAAAGCAGGAGGCGTGTGTGCAGAATCAGGTTGCCAAATCCTGTTTCCGCCATGAAATACTGTCATTAATTCTGACGCGGTGCGTGTTTAACCAGTGCTATCACTCGAGGATGATGATAGTGAACAAAGAATGTAAGGATGGCGGTAACGAAAAGCACGATCGCAAGCCCCCAGTATGTGCCGAGCGCGCTGCCAGCGAACAGCAATCCGGCGCCCGCAGACCCCACGGCTTGCCCAAGGCTGGCCAAGGCGGTCTGCTTGCCCAGCGCCGCACCCTGTGCCGGCCCGCTGGCCAGGGAGACCTGATAGGCCAGTAGCGGAACCAGCAGCCCTGATCCCGCGCCAAGTAGCCCGACCACGACGAATGCCCCCCAGAAGTTCGAAGCATACGGGAGGCCAAGAATGCCTACGGCCATCAGCAGGAAGGCCCCGCCGATCAGATGGCCGGGGGAGAGGCGTTTCGGTGGGTATGCCGACCACAGCAGCTGCACCGCCAGCATCACCAGGCTGCACTCCGTGAACAGCAACCCGACCCTGAAGGGGTCGAGACCGATCGACTGTCGCGCCTGCAGGCTGAGGCCCACCTCGAAGGCCCCCAGGCCCAGCATCGCCAGCAGCGTCAGCGTCAGAAAGCCACCGATGGCCCGAGGCGACGCCGGCTCGCCGGCAGGCTCGTCGAAAGGCGGGCGGTGTGCCGGCCGTTCGTGAACGTGATGGTAGAGCAACAGCCACACCGCACCGGCGAGTCCCGCCGTGACCACGAAGGGCCAGGCCACGGGTCCGCCGAGGACCATGTCGGATTGCGGCATCACCATCGGAATGCTGGCGAGCCAACCGCTGAGCATGGGGCCGGACAGGAAGCCCAGGGTGGAGGCGGCACTGAGCCAAGCGAAACGACGTGCACGGCGCGTCGCATCGTCACACTCGGCCGCCTGCGCCAGTGCCACTGGAATCACTGCCGCCGCGAAGGCGCCGGCAAGCGCCCGTACTCCATAGGCGAGTGGCAGGTCACGGATCAGGCTGAATCCCAGCATGGCCAGCGCAAACCCTGCCAGCCCCCACAGCAGGACGGGCCGCCGGCCCAGCCGGTCGGAGAGACTTCCCCATAGTGGGGCGAAGCCGAACAAGGCCAGCGTATACACCCCCGTCAGCAGCCCGGTGTGCAGCGATACGTCCCCGGGGGTAGTCACTGCCAGCACGCGGTCGAGGAACAGCGGCAGGATCGGCAGCACCGTGCCGTAGCCGAGGAAGACGACGAAAGTGGCGGCGAGCAGGGTATTGAAACCAGCGCTAGATTTTGCCACCACACCAATCGAACGGTCGCTCGCATTGCCGTTCGGGTCTCGCGGATGCCCGAGATCAAGGCTCACGTCGGTGTCGCCATTACTTAGCTTTCCGTTCTCGCTCATGCGGTACCGTACTCATGAGCCAGACGGCTGAAGAATGCCAAAAATACCATGAAGTCTCCTTACTCACCTCAGTGGAATCCGGCGAGCACCGCTCCCAACAGTAAAACCACCTTCCGACCCGACCCGCTCACGCGACTTCGTTGGCGTCGTTTTCCAGGGCATGCTCCCAATCCGCGATGTAGTTCCGGTGCGAGGGAACGGCGTCCCGCTGGCGTGTGAGCTGGATCTGGAAGACCATTATCGGTCCGTTGCGAAAGGCCATCTCGCACATGTTTAGATAGAATTCCCACATGCGACAGAAGCGTTCGTCGTAGAATGCACGCACCTGCTCGCGGTTGGCCGCGAAGCGTCGCGCCCACTCCCGCAGCGTCTCCGCATAGTCGAGGCGCAGCACCTCGATGTCCGTTACCCACAGGCCGGCCTTTTCCACCGCGGCCAGCACCTCCGAGAGCGCGGGGCAATAGCCGCCCGGGAAGATGTACTTGCGCAGCCAGGGATTGGTTTGCCCCGGCGGCTCCATGCGCCCGATGGCATGAATCAGAGCGACGCCGTTGGGCTTGAGCAAACCCTTCAAGGTGCGGAAGAATCCCCCATAGTGCGACACCCCGACGTGCTCGAACATGCCGACCGAGACGATCCGGTCGTAGACCTCGTGCTCCGCTCGGTAGTCGAGCAGCTCGAAGCGCGCACGCTCGCCCAGCCCGGAGCGCACCGCCCGCTGCTGGGCGACGTGCAACTGCTCCTCGGAGAGGGTGATCCCCTTGACACGGGCCCCGGCGCTCTCGGCGATATGAAGGGCGAGGCCGCCCCAGCCCGAGCCGATATCGAGCACGCGCATGCCCGGCTGCAACAACAGCTTGGCGGTGAGATGGCGCTTCTTTTTCTCCTGCGCCTGCTCGAGACTCTCGTTGCCGTCAGGGAAATAGGCGCAGGAATACTGGCGATCCGCGTCGAGAAAGAGATCGAACAGCTCGGCCGAGAGATCGTAATGATGGGCGACATTCGCGCGCGAGCGGCCGAGCGGATTGTACTGTTGTAGATAACGCAGGGGTCGGCCAAGCCGCTGGCGCAGCCGCTGCATCGGATGGCGATCGAGGGCTTCGACGCTTGCGGTGCAGAGGTCGAGGAAGTCGCGCAGGCTCCCCTCCTCCACGGTCAAGGTCCCATCCATGTAGGCCTCGCCCAGATACAGGTCGGGGTTCATGATCAGTTTGCGATAGAGCGCCCGGTGGTGGAGCCGCACCGTGACTGCAGGCGCGCCACCCGGCCCGAAACACTGCCGCTTCCCGGACGGTGTTATCACCGTGAGCTCTCCGGCCTGAACGATGCGACTGAGGAATGCCGACAACATTACGCAAGCCTCCTTGCTAGTTGCAGTGAAATGTCATGACTCAGTGAAAGACCATGCCGGCGACATGAAAGCCGCCATCGACGTGGAGCACCTCGCCGGTAATGCCGGTAGTATAGTCGCTGGCCAACATCAGCGCAGTGCGACCCACCTCATCGGCGTCCACGGTACGGCGCAGGGGAGCCCGCTTCGCGGACTCGTTGAGCAGCTCGTCGAAGTGCTCGATGCCGGAGGCCGCCCGGGTCCTGACCGCGCCGGCGGAAAGGGTATTGACACGGATGTTGCGGGGGCCCAGTTCGTGGGCCAGATAGCGCACCGAGGCCTCCAGCGCGGCCTTGACGGGCCCCATGACGTTATAGTGATCGACGACCTTCTCGGCACCGAAGTAGCTCAGCGTCATGAGGCTGCCGCCACGGTCCATCAAGGGTTCGGCCAACTGGGCCATGCGGATCAGGGAGTGACAGGAAATCACCATCGATTCGGCGAAGCCCTCGGCCGAGCAGTCCGTGAGTCGCCCGTGCAGTTCCTCCTTGCGGGCCCAGGCGATGGCGTGCAGGAGAAAGTCCAGCCGTCCCCAGCGCTGACGGATCGCCTCGAATACCGCCTCCAGTTGCCCCGGCACGGTGACATCGCAGGGCAGCAAGAGCCCGGCGTTCACCTCCCGGGCCAGTGGCTCGACATGGGGCCGCGCCTTGTCGTTGAGGTAGGTGAGCGCCAGCTCCGCGTCGGCATGGTGGAAATGCCGGGCGGCCGACCAGGCCAGGCTGTGTTCGTTGGCGGCCCCCACGATCAGGCCCTTGCGTCCTTTCATGTCGATGAGTTCCATGTTCGTCCTTCCTCTCTCTAGGATGTCGGTGGTCGGGTCTTCAGCTGTGGCTCGACAACCCCTGAGGTGACGTGGCGCTGGCACAGGCAGCGCACACAGGTGCAGGCGTCGTCGCAGCAGTCCGGGTCGTGCTGGGGTATGCGCCCGTGCCGTCGCGCGAATGGATACAGGATCCGGCCCAACAGGCTCGGGCGGTATAGCCTGGCGAGCATCGGGCGCGCATCCCCCACCGCCATCCGGCGAAACATGGCCCGTCGCCCTCGATCACCGGCCTTGGCGTACAGCAGTCGGTTGCCGATGCTCTGGCGGATGGCCGGCAGCAGCGAGTGCCGCCACAGCGAGTCGTAATCGCTACCCTCCAGCAGGCTGCGCGCGGCCAGGATGCCCGAGCGCAGGGCGTAACGCATGCCGAAGCCCGCGAGTGCGTCCTGAAAGCCCGCATGCTCACCCACCAGCAGGCGTCCCACGTGTTCGCCCCGGCAGGGCGGCCCATAGTTGCCGACCCCGCCGAAGGGGCGAGCGGTGCGCATGTCCAGCCCGGCATGCTCGGTAAAGAAGGCGATCGTGCGCGCCAGGAATTCGTCGTTGCGGGTGAACTCCCTGAACAGACAGGTGGCGACGGTCCCCCGCCCACCCTGCACCAGCAGGTAGGCGTAGCCGCCCGGCGCCAGGCGGTCGCTGAAGCAGGCCCACTGGCCGTCCGGCATAGCGGTCTCGAACAGGTAGCCCACCGCCATGATGTTGGCGAGCACCGGCCCCGTGGCCACGACGGCGAGGCCGGGAGCGCTCTTGAGGGGAGAGGAGAGCCTTACCTCCACGCCGCTGGCCTGGGCCTGCTCGAGCAGCGCCTGATCCAGCGTGTCCGTCCCCGACCCGCGCCGGACCAGGTAGTACAATGGCTTCTCCGCACGAATCTCGTGGCGAGCGTCCCGGCCGTCGAAGGCCGTCACGTGCGAGATGGCATGATGCTCGAAGCTGGGTCGGATCCCCGCGCTCGCGAGTTCATCGAGCACATCGATGTCGTCACTCCAGCTCTCGAGCCCTTGGAAGTCACCGTGAAAGCGGGCGCCAACGCGACGGCGGCGCTCGTGCACGATCACGCGCTGCCCGGCGCGCGCCAGCACGATGGCGCAGGCCAAGCCGGCGGGGCCCGCGCCGATCACGGTCACGGGCTCTCGGCGCGTGGGGACGGCGCAGACGGTCGGGGCCTGGATCACGGCTGAAGGGCCTCGACGTTCACCCACGTCTCGACCCATGCTGGCGGTGCGTACGAACATAGCGCGCGGGATCCGCGTCGAACTGTTCGCGGCAGGCCGTCGCACAGAAGTAATAGTGTTTACCGTGATAGTCGGACTCCGCGGCGGCGGTCTTGTAGCTGACCTGCATGCCGCAAACCGGATCCACGAAAGACTTTTGCTCCACGCGTTCGCGTTTCATTGCTGTTCACTCCTTTATAAGTCAGAACCACGCCTTCTTGCTGCGCCCCCGTCTACAAACGCAGCCCGCCATCCAACGCCAGGATGCGGCCATTGAAGTAGTCGTTTTCGAAGATGAACTGCGCCGCGTGAGCGACTTCCGCGGGGTCCCCCAGCCGTCCCGCCGGGATTTGGGCCCGCAGCTTGTCGAGGACCTTGTCGGGCATCGCCTCGACCATGGCCGTGCGAAAGAACCCGGGAGCGATGGCGGCGACGCGGATGTTGTGGCGGGCGAGCTCCTTGGCCCAGGTGACGGTCATCGCATCCACCCCCGACTTGGCCGCCGAGTAGTTGGTCTGGCCGATATTGCCCGCACGGCTGATACTCGAAATATTAAGGATCAGCCCAGGGGATTGGCGGGTGGTGTCATCCGCTCGGGCCTCGATCATGCGCGCCGCCGCCTCCCGGGCGCACAGAAAGACGCCACGCATATCGATATGCGAGACTGCGTCCCAGTCCGCCAATGACATCTTCTTGACGACATGGCCATCCTTGGCCTTGACCAGCAGACCATCCTGGGTGATGCCGGCGTTGTTGATCACCCCATCCAATCTACCGAAATCATTCGCCAGCGCCTGGAAACACGCCTCCACATGGGTTTCCTCGGTGATATCCACGGGATAGTACCGACTGCGCGGTCCCGCTTGCTCGCAAGCGGCGTGGGTCTGTTGCAGGCCGTCCTCATCCCTGTCCAGCAGGGCCGTCTGCGCGCCGCATTGTGCGAGGTGTACCGCCATGGCGCGGCCAAGCCCTTGGGCGGCCCCGGTGATCGCGATCGTCTTGCCGTTCAACTCCATGCTTGCGCTCCTTATTCACAGGATCGATATCAGTGGCCTCGAAGTGGCCGTCATTGCCGATGAGGGTGAACATCACTCGGCGGTCAGCAGCATCTTGATGGCCTGTTCCTTCGCCGCCTCGCTGAAGATGTCATAGGCCTTCTCGATGTCGTCAAGCTTGAAGCGGTGGGTCACCAAACCCGCGGGCTCGACGCCACCGGCCTCGACGATGCGCATCAGCACCGGAGTCGTGTTGGTGTTCACTAGGCCGGTACGCACCGTGACATTCTTGATCCACAGATCCTGTAGGCGGAACTCGACGCTCTTGCCGTGCACGCCGATGTTGGCGATATGCCCCCCCGGGCGGACGATGCGCTGGCAGATGTCGAAGGTTTCGGGAATGCCTACCGCTTCCATGGCCACGTCCACGCCTTCGCCATTGGTCAGCTCGTCGATGGCATCGATCGGCTCCCGGGCGATGGTGTCGGTGGCGCCCAATTGCTTCGCCATGGCCAGGCGGTTCTCGTCCGGGTCGACCATGATGATCCGCGCCGGGGAGTAGAAGCGGGAGGTCATCAGCGCTGCCAGGCCGATGGGGCCGGCGCCGACGATGGCCACCGTGTCGCCGAGCCCCACCTCGCCGTTCAGGGCGCCGATCTCATGACCGGTAGGCAGAATGTCGCTGAGCATTACCGCCGCGGCGCGGTCCATGTCCTTGGGTAAACGGTGCAGGCTGTTGTCCGCGTGCGGGATACGCACGTACTCGGCCTGGGTGCCGTCGATCAGGTGACCGAGGATCCAGCCGCCGTCGCGGCAGTGGGCATAGAGACCCCGCTTGCAATAGTCGCAGCGGCCACACGAGGTGATGCAGGAAATCAGCACCTCATCGCCGACCTGAATATGGCTCACGCCGTCGCCGACCTCCTCGACGACGCCGACGCCCTCGTGGCCGAGGATACGACCATCCTCCACGGCGGGTACGTCGCCCTTGAGGATGTGCAGGTCGGTGCCGCAGATGGTGGTATGGGTAATGCGCACCACCGCATCCGTGGGCTTGGTGATGCCTGGGCGCGGTTTGTCCTCCCAGCGACGCTGGCCAGGACCATGATAGACGAGTGCTTTCATGATGTTGCCTCCTTGAGTGGCGCGGCTCGGCACTTTCATAGCGAGTCGCGCGTACGGGTTGATTCGCGGTTACGCTAGGCGCTCCAGCGCCAGCGCCACCCCCTGGCCGCCACCGATGCACAAGGTGACCACGCCGCGGCGCACGTCGTCCCGGGCCATGGCGTGCAGCAGCCGGGTGGTCAGCACCGCCCCGGTGGCGCCGATGGGATGGCCATGGGCGATCGCGCCGCCTTCCACATTGACGATGTCCTCGGCCAGCCCGAGCTCCCCGATCAGGGCAAGGACGATGGCCGCGAAGGCCTCGTTGATCTCGATGCGCTCGACATCACCCATGCGCCAGCCGGCGCGTGCTAGTGCCTGTTGCACCGCCGGCACCGGGCCGAGGCCGAAGTAGCCGGGCTCGACGGCGCCGACGCCGTAGCTCACCAGACGCGCCATGGGCGCGAGGCCCTGGCGTTCCGCCCAGGCGCGATCGGCGACGATCATCGCCGCCGCGCCCGTGTTCAGCCCGGGGGCGTTGCCGGCGGTGATGGTGCCCTCCTTGCGGAAGGCCGGCCTGAGTTTGCCGAGGCCCTCGGCGGTGGCGTCGGGGCGGTTGTGCTCATCGCGCCCGAAGGCCACCGTGCCCTTGCGGGAGTTGACTTCGACCGGCACGATCTCGGCGTCGAAGCGTCCTGCCGCCTGCGCCTCGCCGAAGCGCTGCTGGCTGCGCGCCGCCCATCGGTCCTGATCCTCGCGGCTGATGCCGAAGCGGCTGACCAGATCCTCGGTGTGCCACCCCGAGTGCTGATCGGAGAAGGCATCATTGAGCCCGTCGCGCAGCATGCTGTCGTAGATTTCGGCATTGCCCATGCGATGGCCCCAGCGTCCGGCGAGATCCAGGTAGGGCGCGAGGTCCATATTCTCCATTCCGCCGGCGATGGCACAGTCGAGATGCCCGAGCATCACCTCCTGGGCGGCGCTGGCCACGGCTTGGGCGCCGGAGCCGCAGACCCGGTTGACCGTCATCGCCGGCACCGACACCGGCAAGCCGGCATGGATCGCGGCCTGGCGCGCCGGGTTCATCTTGGCGCCGGCCTGGACCACCTGACCCAGCACCACGCTCTGCACGTCCTCGGGGGCCAAGCCCGAGCGGCGCAGGCTCTCGGCGATGGCGGTGGCGCCGAGCTCGGGTGCCGGCGTGGCCTTGAGTGTGCCGCCGTAGGTGCCGATGGCCGTGCGCACCGGGGCGCAGAGAACGACGTTGGATTCCTTCATGATTGCTCACCTCGCTGACTATGACATTGGCCGCGCCCTTCGGCACGGCTGCTCTGGGGCCATCGATGGCAGCGGCCCCCTTCCCCGCAGGACGGGCTCATTTCTCCAGGACATAACGTCCTGGCGCTTCGTCCAGCGCCGGATAGCCTTGGGTCTCCCCCGGCTCCCGAGCGGGTATGCGCTGGGTACTGTGACCTTCCAGCCAGCCCTGCCAGCAGGGCCACCAGGAGCCGTCATGATGCGCGGCAGTGGCCTGCCAGCCATCCGGATCCATGAAGGGGTCCTCAGCCTGGATGGTCGAGATCTGGTGGAAGCGGCGGGAATCACCGGGCGGGTTGACGATGCCGGCGTTGTGCCCGCCGCTGGAGAGCACGAAGGTGACGTCCGCCGGCGTCAGCCACTGAACCTTGTAGACGGAGCGCCAGGGGGCGACATGATCCTTGAGCGTGCTGACGGCGAACACGGGGATCTCGATGTCGGTCAGCGATACGGGCCGTTCGTCCACCCGGTAGCGCCCACCGGCGAGATCGTTGTCGAGGAACAGCCACCGGAGGTACTCGCTGTGCATGCGCGCCGGCATGCGGGTGCCGTCGGCGTTCCAGGCCATCAGGTCGAACATGGGCGGGCGTTCGCCGGCGAGATAACTGCGCACCATCCTCGACCAGATCAGGTCCTGGGAACGCAGCAGCTGGAAGGCGCCGGCCATCTGCCGGGTGTCCAGATAGCCCCTGACGGCCATGAGGTCCTCGAGGAAACGCACCTGATCCTCGTCGATGAACAGCATCAGCTCACCGGCCTCGCTGAAGTCGGTCTGCGCGGCGAGCAGCGTCAGGCTGGCCAGGCGAGTGTCACAGTCCCGCCCCATGGCGGCCGCGGCGATCGACAGCAGCGTCCCGCCCAGGCAATAGCCCACGCCGTGGACACGCTGCTGCGGGCAGATGGCCGTGACCGCGTCGAGGGCCGCCATGACCCCCAGCCGCCGGTAGTCGGCCATGCCCAGGTCTCGCTCGTCGCTGCCCGGGTTCTTCCAGGAGACGACGAACACCGTATGGCCCTGGGCCACCAGGTAGCGGATCAGGGAGTTCTCCGGGGAGAGGTCGAGGATGTAGTACTTCATGATCCAGGCCGGCACGATCAGCACCGGTTCGGCATGGACCTCCTGGGTGGTGGGCGCGTACTGGATCAGCTCGATGAGCCGGTTGCGGTAGACCACCTTGCCCGGCGTCACCGCCACGTCTCGGCCGACCCGATACGCTTCGACCCCCACCGGCCCTTCGCCGGCCTGCCGGCGGCGCCAGTCCTCCAGCAGATTACTGGCGCCGCGGGCCAGGTTGGCGCCACCCTCGCGCCGAGTCTGCTCCAGCAATTCGGGGTTGGTGGCGAGGAAGTTCGACGGCGAGAAGACGTCGAGTATCTGTCGTGCACCGAAGTTCACCATCGCCTCATGGTGGCGCGAGACACCCGGTACACCGGTGGTGGCTGCATGCCACCACTGCTGCTGCAGCAGGAAACCCTGATAGAGCACGTTGAAAGGCCAGCGCTGCCAGGCCTCGCCGCGAAAGCGCTTGTCCTGGGGTAACGGCTCGATGCAGGGCTCGCACGGTGCCCGGCAAGCCTGCTCCCAGTAACCGCCGAAGCGTTGCCACTTACGCAGGGCCTTGCCGGCGAGTTCGGCCTGCTTGTCGGGCGACAGGAGCAGATGTTGCGCCCAGTCCCACCAGGCCTGCTGGACGGCGGTCGGTGACAGCCCCCCTGTGAAGAGGCTCATCATGGCGTGCAGGCGCTGATCGGTGGTCGTCGCCGGTGGGCTCGCTGTCGTCCCGTCGATGGTGGCTCGGGTGGTGGTTCGGGTCGTGGTGTCCATCAGCGCACCTCCATGGGGCGGCAGGCCGACTCGGGTTGCGGGGAACAGCAGAAGGTGGATTCCGCTTCGTCAGGGGAGGGCACGGGCAGGCGGATCCCCGCGCGGTACATCAGCGCCGCCACGGCCAGTCCGGCCAGGCGCGCCTCGGGCGGGTCGGCCCGGGAACTCAGTACCGCCGGCACCGTCAGCCCCATGACCACCCCGGCCGCCGTGGCGCCGGCATGGTACTCGAGGTTCTTGGCCAACACGTTGCCTGACACCAGATCCGGCATGAGCAGGATGTCGGCCTTCCCCGCCACCGGGGAGTCGATGCCCTTTTCGCGGGCCGCACGTTCCGAGATGGCGTTGTCGAAGGCCAGTGGCCCGTCGACCTCGGCGCCGGCAATCTGGCCGCGGCGGGCCATCAGGGTCAGGCAGGCCGCATCCAGGGTAGAGACGATGGCCGGATTGACCGTTTCCACGGCGGAAATGACCGCGGCACGTGGCCGCTCGAGCCCGATCATGTGCATCAGCTCGATGGCGTTCTGGAGAATCTGCGCCTTGGCATTGAGGTCGGGGGTAATGTTCACGGCCGCATCGGTCACGGACAGCAGGCGTGGGCAGTCGGGCACGTCCACCAAAAAGACGTGGCTCACTCGCCGGCCGGGCTGTCGCAGGCCATTGTCCAGCAGGGCATGCATGAAGGTATCGGTGTGGAGGTGCCCTTTCATCAGCGCCTCCGCGCGTCCGGCCTGCACGAGCTCCACCCCGCGGCGAGCGGCGGCCGCCTCCGAGTCGGCCTCGATCACCGATGCCGGGTCGACCTCCCAGCCGAGCGTGGCCGCAACCTCGACGACCTCGGCGGGGCGGCCGATGAGCACCGGCTCGGCGATGCGTCGCCTCGCCGCCTCGCGAAGCGTCTCCAGCACCGCCGCCTGGGCCGCATTGACCACGGCGACGCGGATCGGGTCACCGCCACCGGCCTGCTGAATCAGGTCATCGAGCGTCGCAAGGGCCACTGGCGTTGCCATCTGGGTCATGTCACCTCCTGGGTGTTGGTTAATGTGCGCTGCACGTGCCGGGCGATCATCCGTTCTTCATCGGTGGCCACGGCCTCTACCCGGACCGGGCCCTCGTCGGCGGAAATCACCGGCCCGGGCGTGCGGTTGCGTCCTTCCTCCAGTGTGATGCCGAGATACCCCATTCCTGCGCAGATCTGTGCCCGGATCGCCGGTGAGTTCGCGCCGATGCCGCCGGTGAAGATCAGCCGGTCCAGCCCGCCGAGCGCGGCGCTCAGGGCACCGATGAAGTGGCGGGCACGATGGCAGAAGAAGTCGACGGCCTGCGTGGCCTCCGGCGTGTCCTCGCGGTGCGTCAGGAGTTCCCGCATGTCGGCACTCACCCCGGAAAGCCCCAGCAGCCCCGAGCGTCGATAGAGAAGTTCCTCGATCTCTGCGGCATCGAGCCCGTCATGACCGGCCAAATAGAGCAGGATACCGGGGTCCAGATCGCCGCTGCGGGTACCCATGGGCATGCCGCCCAAGGCGCTGAAGCCCATCGTGGTCTCGACGCTGCGCCCGTGGCGGATCGCCGCCATCGACGCCCCGTTGCCCAGGTGTGCGACGATCAGTCGTTCGTCGAGCGCTGCGGGGCCATGGCGCCGCCTCAGGTCGTCGACGATGAACTCGTAGGAGAGGCCGTGGAAACCGTAGCGACGCACCCCTTGGGCCGCGTATTCCCGGGGCAGGCCGGTGTGCCGGGCAACCGCGGGCAGGCCGTGGTGGAATGCCGTGTCGAAGCAGGCGAGCTGGGGCACGTCGGGGAACTGCGTGCGCATGGCGGTGATGCCGGCCAGGTTGTGTGGCAGGTGCAGCGGAGCCAGTGGCACCAGAGCGTGAAGCCGGTCCAGCAGGGAGGCATCGATCCGTTGGGGGCAGTCGCAATCGGGGCCACCATGGACCACCCTGTGCCCGATGCCGACGAGGTCCAGTCGGCTTGTCTGCTGTTGAAGAAGGGTGTCGACCTTCTCGATGGCGGTGGCATGATCAGCCAGTCGCGCGGGGTGGTCGTCAACCGTTCCCTGTGCACTCGACATCTGGAGCCGGCCTTGTGACGTGCCGATCCCACTGGCCGATCCCCAAACCAGCCGTGCGAGCCCTTCCGTCAGACCGAATACGGCGAACTTCAGGCTGGATGACCCGCAGTTGACCACCAGAATGGCCGATCGGCGGCTTGGCATCGTCGAGTCCTCCTTCTCCGGGGGCGAAAGGTGATCCCTGTTCAGCGCCTGGCTACAGGTCTCGGGCTCGGTTGATCTGTTGGGACAGACGCATCGCCTCGTGTTCCTCCAGCTTCAAGAGCTCGCGAACGAGATCCCGAGCCTCGGGGATGTCGCCGCGTCCTTCCAGGTAGCGGTATAGCGCGATGACCTGATCGTGCAGCGAGAAGACTTCCCGGCTGATGTCTTCGAAGCCCATCTCGGCATAGGGCAAATTGCACGCCTGATGAGGTTTGATGGGCGCATGCGATAGATAGTCGTAAACCCAGGTGTTTAGGGCCTTGGGGTCGGCCTGCTTCTCGAAGCTGGCCACGGTGTGCTCCAGGACCGCCTCGTGATCGGCGAGGTACTCCAGCAGTGATTTGGCCCGTGCCTCCTCCTGCCGGGTGGCACAGTGCCTGAAGCATTCGGCCAACTGGGCATGCAGCTGGCGAGTCCAGTCGATCAGGTCATGAAAGGTCTCGATCTTCATTTATTGCTCTCCATTAGTGGGTTGCTCTATAGGTATTGGCTGTAAACCGGGTCGGCTTCGACTGGGTCACTCGTTCTCGCTCCACCATCCCCCGCCGTAGAGGCTGCGAAACCACATCTCGTACATGCTGTCGCGGGTCGTGCCGGCAAGCTCCAGCGTCGAGGCGATAGAGTCGCTCACCAGCGTCTCCCATTGCCGATAGGGGGTGTCACTATCGACCGGCGCCGGCGCGGTCTCCACCATCTCGGCCAGCCACTTCACTCCGGTCATCCAGGGGGAGAAGCGTTCCGAGAACATCAGCCGGCTGGTCCGCGCCGGATGTAGTTGTCGCAGCGCTTCGGCGGACCAGGGGGTGGTGTAAAACCGCACCCAGGGCCCGACGAAGGTCTCGTAGAGGGCCACATTGTGCTCGGAGAGCGCTCGCACCCCTTCGAACGCCGGGGCCTGGTCGGGAAAGTCCAGGTCTTCCACGCGGCGCTCCTCGAAGCGCACCTGGAACTGGGGCTTGTGACAGTCGGGGTCGCCGGTGGGGTTGTCGATGCGCATCTCGTAGAGGCCAGGGGCCAGGTCATTCAGATTGCCGACGCTCTCGAGGATCGCTCGGTGCTCGAGGCGCGCCACCTTGGAGGAGACGAAGATGCCCAGATGCCCGACGTGGGGATTGAGCAGGTAGACGATACGCTGGTCGGCGGCCTTGAGTGCCGCGGTATCGGGATAGACCGCGGGGATCCAGTTGAGCGCCTGATGGGGCGGGGTGATGTTGTCGCCGCCGGAGGCGAAGATCACCAGGGGGTTGCGGATGCGCTTGAGGTCGACGCTACAGCCGGGGCAGACCTCGAGCTCGCCACGCTCCAGCTTGTTGCCGACGAAAAGGTTCTCGACGATGGCAACGATCTCCTCTTTGCTCAGGCTATAGAAGCCCGTCCACCAGCGCTCGAACTCGAGGAAGCGTTCGCGCTGGCCGTCGATGTCGGCGAACAGCTGATAGTCCTTCTGCCACAGGGTATTCGCAGGCTTGAGGGCTTCGAAGTTGGTGGCGAGGTTCGCACCGTCGAAGCGCCCGTCTCCCAGGTCGGCCATCAGGTGCGTCAGCCAGGCACCGCCAAGCAGGCCGCCGGCGAGGCGCATGGGATTGACGCCGGATTCGCCGGACCAGTAGGAGAGCGGCGAGCCGTTCAGCACCGCCGGCCCGACCAGACCCTCGCAGTCGGCGGAGAGCAGCGCGATGGCCCAGCCCGCCTGGCAGTTACCGTAGAGCACCGGCGGCTGGCCGGGGTGGCGCTCGGCCAGCGTCTCGACGAAGCGGCGCAGGACGTGCAGCACGTCCTCCAGTGTCTGGCCGGGGACGGGCTCGGGGAAGAAGATCACGAAGTAGACCGGGTGTCCCTCGTGGAGCGCCATGCCCACCTCGGAGTCGCGCTTGAAGCCGCCGATGCCTGGGCCGTGGCCGGCACGCGGGTCGACGATCATCACTGGCGGCCTAGTCTCGTCGAGGCAGTCCTCCAGGCAGTCCTCGCCGACCCGGGTGATGCGCAGCAGGGCATAGTTGGCGGGGCGCGCCAGTCGACGGCCATCCACGAGCATCTCGTAATCGAAGTCGAGCAGTGGCGGCTTGCCCGCCTGCTCATGCTCGAGCATGTTGTCGGCGCGCTCACGCAGCGTGTCCAGGTAGCGTACGCCGCGTCGCCACAGGTCGGTCTGATAGGCGAGTAGCTCCGTGGCCGGGTGGCTCGGGAGGGTGCCTTCTTCGGGCTCGGGTGCGGTCATCGGGGCGTCCATCTCTGGTGGGGCGGTGGGTTGGCGCTTGCGCGGGGTTTTATGAGCCGTGGGTGGCTTGGTGGTGGATGTTTTGGCGGTCATAGTGGATACCTCTCAGTGTCAGGATGTCGTGGGCGCCGATCTCGATCCGGGACTCGGACAGGAAGCGGTACGGCGGAACCTTCAGGTTGATCGGCGCCGGCACCGCCTTGAACACGCGTCCGGCGAAGTCGAACTGGGAGCCGTGGCAGGGGCAGAAGAAGCCCCGGGCGAGTCGTCGCTGACGACCACGATCGTGCCGACGAGAAAAACGTCTGCTTTTCATGACTGCACCTCTGGGATTTTGTCCTTACAGGCGCCAGCCACTCGTACTCGCCATCCGCAGGTGCGGTATGAAGCGCGGCGTGCGCGCCGCGTAGGCCTGCCACTTTTCACCGAACTGGCTCGCTACCTCGCGTTCTTCATGGATCGCCAGCCGGCTATACATCCACACCAGCACCGGAAACATCGCCAGGGTCAGCAGGGTGGGCCACTGCAGCAGGAAGCCGAACATCACCAGCACGAAGCCGCCGTACTGGGGATGCCGGACATGGGCATAGAGCCCGGTGGTGGCCAGTTCTCCCCGCCGCTGGGCGGTATAGAGTGACCGCCAGCCGGCGGCGATGAGCCAGAAACCCGCGGCGATGAACACCATGCTCAGCAGATGGAACGGCCCGAAATGCGGGTTGGCCTGCCAGCCGAACAGCATCTCCAGCAGGTGGCCCGCATCGTGGCTGAACCAGTCCACCTCCGGGTAGCGCGACTGCAGCCAGCCGGAGAGGAAGTAGAGGGTCAGCGGGAAGCCGTACATCTCCGTGAACAGCGCCACCAGGAAGGCGCTGAAGGCCCCGAACGAGCGCCAGTCGCGGCGCGTCTGCGGCTTGAAGAAGCTGAAGGCGAAGAAGATGAAGATCGCCGAGTTGAGAATGACCAGGCTCCACAGGCCATAGGACGGTACGTCGCTACTCATCGCGATCCTCCTTGTGCGTTGCCTTGTGATCGCCATCCGATCCGTGGCTACCGTGCCCACCATGACCGCCATGCATGAACACATGCATTAGCGGACAGGCGAGCAGGATCAGCCAGGGCAGGGCACCGAGCAGATGCACTCGGTGCTCCTCCCAGAGCAGAAACACTATGGCCGCCAGGGCGATCCCCACGACGAGCCAGAAGCGTCCTTTGCTTGGCCGCCGGTCTAGCCAGCGCTGGTTGTCGGCCATGATCAGATCCTCACCCGGCGCAGACGCAGCGCATTCAAGACCACCGACAGGGACGACGCGGTCATCGCGAAGGCGGCGAAGATCGGCCCGATCAAAATGCCAAGGAACGGATAGAGGATCCCGGCAGCGATGGGCACACCCGTGGCGTTATAAACCAGCGCGAAGAACAGGTTCTGCTTGATGTTGCGCATGGTGGCCAGCGACAGCTTGCGGGCGCGGACGATGCCGTCGAGGTTGCCCTTGACCAGGGTGAAGCCCGCGCTTTCGATCGCCACGTCGGCGCCGGTGCCCATGGCGATGCCGACATCCGCCTGGGCCAGGGCGGGGGCGTCGTTGACCCCGTCGCCGGCCATCGCCACCTTACGGCCTTGTTCCTGCAATTCGCGGATGATGCGGGCCTTGTCCTCGGGCAGCACGTCGGCGCGGATCTCATCGATACCCAGTCGCCCGGCCACCGCCTTGGCCGTCCGCTCGTTGTCGCCGGTGGCCATGATGATGCGAAAGCCAAGTTTGTGCAGCGCCTTCAGGGCCTCGGGGGTGGTCTCCTTCACCGGGTCGGCGACGCTGACCAGGCCGGCGATCTGGCCATCGAGCACGACGAACATCACCGTTTCGCCTTCATCGCGGCGGGCGTTCGCGGTCTCGGAGATCCGGCCGCCATCGAGGCCCAGTTCGGCCATCAGCTTGGCGTTACCGAGGGCCACCGACTTGCCGTCCACGACCCCCTTGACGCCCATGCCAGTCACGGCTTCGAAATCGGTGGCATCGGCGAGGGACACGCCGCGCTCCTCGGCGCCGGCGACGATGGCCTCGGCCAGTGGGTGCTCGGAGCCTTTCTCGAGGCTGGCCGCCAGGCGCAGCACCTCAGTCTCGTCATGGCCCGACTCGGGCAGCACCGCCACCAGCTTCGGCTTGCCTTCGGTCAGGGTGCCGGTCTTGTCGACCATCAGCGTATCGACCTTGGCGAAACGTTCCAGCGCCTCGGCATTCTTGATCAGTACGCCGGCCTGCGCGCCGCGCCCGGTGGCCGTCATGATCGACATCGGCGTGGCCAGGCCCAGCGCACAGGGGCAGGCGATGATCAGCACCGCCACCGCCGAGACCAGCGCATAGGACAGCGCCGGCGCCGGACCCCAGATCGCCCAGCTAATGAAGGAGAGAATGGCGACGCCGATCACCGCGGGCACGAACTTGCCCGCCACCTTGTCGGCGAATTTCTGAATCGGTGCGCGCGAGCGCTGGGCAGCGGCCACCATCTCGACGATCTGGCTGAGCATGGTGTCGGCGCCGACGCGGGTGGCTTCCATGACCAGGCTGCCGGTGCCGTTGATCGTGGCCCCCGTGACCTGGTCGCCTTGGACCTTCTCCACCGGTACCGGCTCGCCGGATATCATCGACTCGTCGATCGAGGAGCGGCCCTCGACCACCACGCCGTCCACCGGTACCTTGTCGCCGGGGCGCACCCGCAGGTGATCGCCGACCTGCACGTCTTCCAGCGGTATCTCCTCTTCGCTGCCGTCGGGCCGGATCACCCGCGCGGTCTTGGCGGCCATGTCCATCAGCGCGCGGATCGCCTTGCCGGTGCCTTCACGGGCGCGCAACTCCATCACCTGACCCAGCAGTACCAGGGTGACGATCACCGCCGCGGCCTCGAAATAGACGCCGACGGTGCCGTCTTCCCGGCGAAAGCCGTCGGGGAAGACGCCCGGCAACAGCACCGCCACGATGCTGAACAGATAGGCCGCGCCGACCCCCATGCCGATCAGGCTGAACATGTTGAGGTTCATGGTGCGGAAGGAGTTGTAGCCGCGCACGAAGAACGGCCAGCCCGACCACAGGATCACCGGCGTGCTGAGCACCAGCTCGATCCACATCGCGTTGCGTTCACCGAAGAAGTCGCGAATGGCCCCGAGGCCCAGGTAGGGGCTCATCGTCAGAATCAGGACCGGAAGCGTGAGCACGGCCGCGACCCAGAAGCGTCGGGTAAAATCGACCAGCTCGGGATTCGGCCCTTCATCGCCGACCGCCGCCGATTCCAGCTCCAGACCCATACCGCACAGGGGGCAGGCACCGGGAGTGGTTTGGCGCACCTCGGGGTGCATCGGGCAGGTGTAGACGGCGCCGGCATGCCCGGCCGGCACCTTGTCGTACTTGCCGCCGTGGGCCGGCGCGGAGGCCCCATGACCATGCCCGTCATGCGACTGCGAGTCGTCGCTTCCCACGGGCACGAGGTGCATGCCGCACTTGGGGCAGTCACCCGGCTGGTCGGAGACGACCTCCGGGTGCATCGGGCAGGTGTATTGGGCGCCACCCTGGCTGCCGGCGGTGTGTTGGTCCGTATCGCCGCTGCCTCGTGTCGGTGCCTCGTGCGAGGCATGCCCGTGACAATGGTCGTGTTGGTGTTGCGTCATGGAATCGTCTCCGTCGCTTCCGCGTCTTGATTCAACCTCGTGGCCCTATCTCGATAGGGTCGAAACTAATAGTGCCGTATCCAATAATCAGGAGGTGCGATCAAAGCAGAAGATCGCGCCTGCGTTGCTCGTATTCCTCGCGGTCGATCTCGCCGCGGGCATAGCGTTCTTGCAGAAGGTCCAGTGCCGTTGGCCGCTGTTGAGACATGGCCTCGCCCCGGCCTCGGGTCATGCCACGCACGAGGAGAACGGCCAAGGCAATGACGGCGCCCCAGAACAACACCATCATGAGCCCGCCGAAGAGCATATGCCCCCAGCCGTAATTCCCCATATACGCCATCATGTCGCCCCACATGGTCGGATCTCCTTTCATGTTGAATTACCCTGCCCTGATGTCAGGCTAAAACCTGTGGGTAACCCAAGGATCAAGAAAAATAGAGGTGAAAGCATGCGGCTCTTGATCCCGGTCAGCTTTCGTCATCCTCGTTGGAATGGAATCACCACCGCAGGCATGCGTTGATGTGTGAATCCATGTTAGTGCCCCCCGCTCATCGTGAGTATTGCGTGAGGTATCGGCTAGCTTCCGCCACTGTCCCCAGCGAGGAATAAACATCGGTACTCGCCGCTGATAGGCGCGAGATGTCGCTGCCAATTCCTTGGCAACATCGAGTATGGCCGAAAAAGCTGAAACAAGCCTGAATGGCTGCTTGGAGCGTTACATGTGTTGTCCATGGGGCCTGCCTCCCGCCGATTCTCACCGTCCAAAGCGTGTGGCAAAGAAGTTGTAGAGCGGGCCGAAGACCAGGGCGACGTACCAGCCGTAGCCGAAGCTTTCAGCCAGGCCCAGGAAGAAGCTTGACCAGCTCAACCAGGTGAAGCCAGGCAGCAGGCGAAGCCAGCTCTTATACATCGCCTGGTCGGGAAACAGCAGGTCGAAGCCGACGCATAGGGTGAAGGTCACGGCCAGAAACAGCCCCAGGCTCATCCCGAGCGTGATCACGGGAATCCGTGGCGTAGCCTGGACCGGCAAGCGGGTTCCGGAGCGAGGCTTGGCTGTCGACGGAACATCGGCATCAGGCATCTTCGTTCTCCGGTTGGGTAGTAAAGTCCTTTGCTGCAGGTGCGAGATATTGTTCGGGCGCGGCCTCGAAGCGCTCCCGGCAGTCACGAGAGCAGAAGTAAAAGACGTGGCCATCGTGGACGCTCGGCTTGGCCCTTTCGGTTCTGACGGTCTTGCCGCAGACGGGATCGACGTCCTCGGCTGGCGGAATCCACTTCAGCCCCTCGGTGGCGTGTGGATCCTCTCGACTATCGTCGCCATGCTTGCTCCTGCCATGGCGGTGCCCCATGACGTGGGCACCACAGCCAAAGCGCATCATCAGAAAGAGGATCGCTGCCCAGATCAGGAAGTAAAACAGTGCGTTCATAAATGCCTCCTCGTGACTTCCGCTAAGCTGTACCCGATACCGAGCCCGCTGGCGTGCTTACGAATGTGCATGCGAAAGAGACTCTCCACGCACAGCGGCCACTCCGGCAGTTGCCTGGATCAATGTGGGGCGGGCACGGGTTTCTCCCGCACAGCCATGTCTGGAAGCGCGGGATCAGGGAGCGAGTCGACTTAGACTCTGTAGCGTTGGGTCAAAAGGTAGACTGGAACCGAAGAGGGGGAGAGGAGAGCGCTTGGCCTGCCGCTGGCGGTGACAACCTGGGGCGCTATGGCTGGGGCTGTCATGCTCAAAGGAAGAGGCTCGAAGTCCAAGTCCTGGCGCTCCAGGCGCAACAGGGCGCTGCCGACATTACGAGTGCCATGGCCATGGTGGCATCGCGGTTGAGGATAGTCTGCGTTGATGAACTCGATGTTCGAGTGCGCATCTGCGTGAGGCTCAACGCCAACCTGGCCAGACAAAGTAGAGGAGGGAGCATCTGCCGAGGAAGGGACATCTGCCATTGTGGCGGCGCTAGAGAGCAGTAGCACCATGCCCAGCAGGATGACCAGACCAAAGCGATGCCACGCGGTGGCAGACCGCGAGGATTGCTTGGGAAATGACGCGTGCCTGGCCATGCGGCAGGGCTCCTGCAGAGTGATGTACATCTTACCCTAGCGCAGAATCGAATCCTGTCCATTGACATGGATCAAGATGGAGCTTGCCGTAAGCTGCAGTGGCCTCATTGAAGTGGTGACCTGGGCGAATGGCTGGGATGACTTTTACCGTAGGTTATACCGTTTCGGCATGGATGTATGTTCAAAACTTTGGTCTTGGTTGGTTATTCGGCATGACACCAGCGCAGTATTAACTTCTTGAATCCTTTGTACCGCTCTCATGCGTATCTGTTTTTTTACCCTTGATTCAAGGCCACATTTTGGAGGTGCAGCACTACGATGGAGACCGCCATGGGTCGACCCAGCTCGATCTTGACCTTTGGGCAGCCTCAAGGTTGTAAGCTGACGTAGAATGGATATGTAGGGAAAGGGCAATGCGAGTCACAGAATTGGCTCGTGCTGGTGGCGTCTCTGCTGAAACGGTGCGTCACTACACACGTGAGGGTCTGTTACGACCGCAACGGGATCCGTGCAATGGCTATCAACTTTACGATGAAGAGGCGCTAGGGCGACTTCGTTTCATTGATTGCCTTCGTTCGTTGGGAGTTGGTCTACCAGCAATCAAGAATATATTGAGTTGGGCGGATGAAGACAGACCTACAGTTGTCGATAGGTGCGCGCCGCTGGCTGATCAAGGGCGCCACATCCGCTTGCGGATTCAAGAACTCCAGGCGATAGCGCAATGGCTGGAGAGCATCGACCACGATGATGCTCCCGATAATCCCAGCCTGGGGGAACTGATTGAAGCACTGGGATCGTCGGAGTCAGCGGTCATTACGGATGGTTCGCACAGAGGCCAGCAGTGATGCGACTGAGGTATTCTGTCGGCGGTATCTTCCCGACTTGTTATGCACTGCTGGTGTCAGAGTTGCTATACACCAAACGCAATTGTTAGTAGTCCGTAGATTCCCGTTGCCGAGCGCTTAGTCGTTTGCAAACGCTGGCGGGGATATGTAAATGAGTACCATGATTCTATTCCCTGAATTCAAGCAAGCCGCCAAGCACGTGGCTCTGTGGCTTGACTGTGGTCGGCGGTGACGTAAGCTAGTTCTTGCAAGCACCGTCCATGGCGGTCCGGTGGTCTCGACCGGCACCAACCGAGGCACCCCAGGCACCCAGGCGTTTCAAGGGTGCGCCGCTTGACGGTACGCTACCTCCCAAGGCCTCGCGCATCCCGAGACGAGGCCGCCCATCCGGGCTGGATGCCGCATCTCGTCTTCGGCACTCATGTGCCATCACCCACCAGGGGATCCACATCCCCGGTGGGGAAGGTGTGTCCCCTGTGTGCATTACCACAGGAGATCCACCATGAAATCCTACGATATGTCGTCGCTGGCTTGTGACCATGGCTTTGTGGGCAAGGTTCGCATCAGCGAGCGGGCCATGGACGACTGCATGTATGCCGCAGAGCACGTGGTCTCGGAGCATGGGGTCACTCCCCTCGAACGATTCCAAATGCTGCTGCAGAACGTGGCCAGCCAGCTTTCCGGGTACCCGGCAGGGACCCAGGCGGTGCGGCTGACTCACCATCGCATCCCGCCATGCGGGAACCCCCACCAGCCTCTGGCTCTCGAGCTCGAGGCTCTCGTTGTGCAGAACGACCGTCAGCACGGTGACTACCTGCTGGTGGCTCGCCACGACGAGCTGAACCACTCGCTGCTAGCTGCCGCGTAACCCTTCCTCACTACCCACCCCGACCGGGACATCGCTCCCGGAGGGGGGCGGTCTCGGTCATGTCCGGAGGTTTTGGTCATGACACACACTTCAG
>NZ_AXCA01000029.1:0-1018 GCF_000475415.1 Halomonas sp. PBN3
TGGCGGGTGTTCGGGAGGCGCCCCCGCCGCAGGCCACGACCCATGGTGCTCTGCACCATTTCCTATTCACAACCTTTACATACAGCATGATCGCGTACAGCACGCGCCGGGCCATGGGCTAATTGACAATCGCTGGGACGCTTCTATAGTGGGCGAACCTTTTCGCCGGCATCCCCCGCGAAGATACTCACAGAAAGAACGACTTATCGCCCTAATCACGAACTCGAGAGGAGGCCTTCCATGGCTGACAGGAAAGCGACGCTGACGGTAGACGGCCTGGAGAAGACGATCGAACTGCCCGTCTACTCGGGCACCCTGGGCCCGGACGTGGTCGACGTCCGCGGGCTCGGTGCCGAAGGCCTGTTCACCTATGACCCCGGTTTCATGGCCACCTCCTCCTGCCAGTCGGCCATCACCTACATCGATGGCGGCAAGGGCGTGCTGCTGCACCGCGGCTACCCAATCGAGCAGCTGGCCAAGCAGTCGAACTTCGTCGAGATGTGCTACCTGCTGCTGTTCGGCGAGCTGCCCAGCGACGCACAGTACGCCGACTTCGAGTCGCGGGTCCGCAACCACACCATGGTCCACGACCAGCTCAACAACTTCTTCAAGGGCTTCCGCCGCGACGCCCACCCCATGTCGATCATGTGCGGCGTGGTGGGTGGCCTGGCCGCCTTCTACCACGACCACATGGACATCAACGTGGAGGAGGACCGCATCATCAGCGCGATCCGCCTGATCGCCAAGATGCCGACCATCGCCGCGATGTCCTACAAGTACAACGTCGGCCAACCCCTGAACTACCCGCGCAACGACCTGAGCTATGCAGAGAACTTTCTCTACATGATGTTCAGCACGCCGTGCGAGGAGTACAAGATCAACCCGGTCTACGCCCGCGCCATGGACCGCATCTTCATGCTCCACGCCGACCACGAGCAGAACGCCTCCACCTCCACGGTGCGCCTGGCGGGCTCCACCGGTGCCAACCCCTTCGCCTGCATCAGCGCCGGCATCGCCG
>NZ_AXCA01000030.1:0-24910 GCF_000475415.1 Halomonas sp. PBN3
GGCCCGCCGATCGGCGGGCCTTTTTCGTTCCGGCATGTGGCCTTCCGCCCGTTTCATGGCGGCGTGACGCGCCTTTCCCGTCGGCACCGCCACCCTCTATGCTGGAGCCAGGCCCTTGCCGAAATCCCCAAGCAGAGAAGGAGAGCCCCGATGCACAAGCACGTGGAGTGGGACGACCCCGGCGCCGACAGCGTGATGCGCCACTTCCAGCAGGACCCCGGCGGCTACTCGGACCCCGGCCCCGGCGACATCCTCTCGGCCCGCCACCAGGGCGCCGTGGTGCGGGTCAAGGTGGAGGCCTACGTCGACGGCACCAGCATCGGCGAGGTGGCGGCGATCATCTCGGTGGACAACGGCCGGCGGCTCAAGTCCCACGGCAAGCTGGCCCTCGGCGATACCGTGCGCCTGCCCGACGAGTGCCGGGCGCTGGAGCCGACCCTCGGCGACCCCGAGGAGAGGCACGAGGATGACTAGTCGATAGCCGCATCTTCGGCGACGTTAACGCGTCGTAAACGCCCCGCCACTGGCTCCCGACGCCGTTTTGCCGCAAAGTGGCGGGCTGGGCCCACAAGGCCAACGAACTCGAGTCGCGGGAGCACCGATGAGCACGCATAACGTCTGGACCCACAAGGGCACCTTCCTGCTGGCCGCGGTCGGCTCGGCGGTAGGGCTCGGGAATCTGTGGTGCTTCCCCTACCTGGCCGGCGAGAACGGCGGCCGCACCTTCCTGATGGAGGAGCGCCAGGAGCAGTGACCTCGACCGCCGCCTCCGGGCGGCGGCGTCATGTCGGCCATTACAACGACCAAGAGAGTTTCCGCATGGCATCCATGATCGACGTGCGACACGTCAACAAGGCCTTCGGTGGCCTCAAGGTGATCAACGACTGCTCGCTCTCGGTGGAGGCGGGCTCCATCACCGGCCTGATCGGCCCCAACGGCGCCGGCAAGTCGACGCTGTTCAACATCATCGCCGGGGCCCTGCCGCTGGACAGCGGCCAGGTGCTGCTCGAGGGCGAGGAGATCACCAACCGTCCCGCCAACGCGCTGTTCCACAAGGGGCTGCTGCGCACCTTCCAGATCGCCCATGAGTTCTCGCACCTGACCGCGCTGGAGAACCTGATGATGGTGCCGCCGGCCCAGGCCGGCGAGAACCTGTTCAACGCCTGGCTCAAGCCCGGGCTGGTGCGCCACGAGGAGGAGCAGGTGCGCCGCCGCGCACTGGAGGTGATCGACTTCATCGGCCTGCGCCACGTGCGCAACGAACTGGCCGGCAACCTCTCCGGGGGCCAGAAGAAGCTCCTCGAGCTCGGCCGCACCATGATGACCGACGCCCGGGTGGTGCTGCTCGACGAGATCGCCGCCGGGGTCAACCGCACCCTGCTCGGCGACCTGGTGGAGAACATCGAGCGGCTCAATCGCGAGATGGGCTACACCTTCCTGGTCATCGAGCACGACATGGACATGATCGCCCGGCTCTGCGACCCGGTGATCGTGCTGGCCCAGGGCAGCGTGATGGTCGAGGGCTCCATCGAGGAGATCCAGAACAACCCCGATGTCATCGAGGCCTACTTCGGAGCGACACACGATGCCACTGCTTGAAGCACGCGACGTCTATGGCGGCTACGGCGGCATGAACATCCTCAACGGGGTGAACATGACCCTCGAGGCCGACGAGATCGGCGTCATCGTCGGCCCCAACGGCGCCGGCAAGTCCACCATGCTCAAGGCCATCTTCGGCCTGCTCACCGTCACCCAGGGCGAGATCCTGCTGCGCGGCGAGCCCATCCACAACCTGCCGCCCAACAAGCTGGTGCAGCGGGGCATGGGCTTCGTGCCCCAGGAGCACAACGTCTTCCCGAGCCTGACGGTGAAGGAGAACCTGCAGATGGGCGCCTTCCTCAAGCCGGGCAACGTCAGACGCATGCTGAAGCAGATCTACGACTTCTTCCCGCCCCTCTACGACAAGCGCCACCAGCCCGCCGGCGAGCTCTCCGGCGGCCAGCGCCAGATGGTCGCCATGGGCCGCGCGCTGATGGCCGAACCCAGCGTGCTGCTGCTCGACGAGCCCACCGCCGGCCTCTCGCCGCTCTACATGAACGAGATCTTCGAGCAGGTGAAGCAGGTCAACGCCGCCGGCGTCGGCATCCTGATGGTGGAGCAGAACGCCAAGCAGGCGCTGGCGATCGCCGACAAGGGCTTCGTGCTGGCCGCCGGCCAGAACCGTTTCACCGATACCGGCGCCGCGCTGCTGGCGGACCCGGAAGTGGCCAGGAGCTTCCTGGGCGGCTGAGCCCCGGAGCAGGGAGAACCAACCTCGTGAACGAATTCGTCTTCTTCATCAACTACGTGGTCGTCGCCGGCAGCGTCACCGGGTCGATCTACGCCATCGGCGCGGTAGGCGTCACCCTGGTGTTCAGCATCATGCGCTTTGCCCACTTCGCCCACGCCGACATGATGACCTTCGGCGCCTTCACGGTGCTGCTGCTGACCACCGCCTTCCCGGGGGCCGGCGCCGCCCTGGGGCTGCCCACGGCGGTGGTGATGCTGCCGCTGGCCATGCTGCTCACCGCCGCCCTGGCGGTGGGCATCGACAAGGCCTTCTACAAGCCGCTGCGGGCCCACGGCGTCAAGCCCATCGTCATGGTGATCGCCTCGCTGGGCGTCACCCTGATGCTGCAGGGGCTGATCCGCCTGTTCGCCGGCACCAGCGGCCAGAGCCTCTACGTCGACGACCGCAAGGAGATCTTCCGCCTCGCCCTGCCCTTCGAGGGCGCCCGGGCGCCCATCGTGATCACCGAGCCCCAGGTGATCCTCTTCGTGCTGACCCTCGTCTGCGTGGTGGGGCTGCACCTGTTCCTGTCGCGCTCGCGGCTGGGCAAGGCGATGCGGGCGATGTCCGACAACCCCGACCTGGCCCGCGCCTCGGGCATCAACACCAACCTGATCGTGGCGGTGACCTGGGTGATCGTCGGGGGCCTGGCGGCCATCGCCGGCACCCTGCTGTCGCTGGACGTCACCTTCAAGCCCGACCTCAGCTTCTTCCTGCTGCTGCCGATCTTCGCCGCGGCCATCGTCGGCGGCGTGGGCCACCCCTTCGGCGCCATCGCCGGCGGCTTCGTGGTGGGCTTCGCCGAGACCCTGGCGGTGTTCAACTGGAGCGTGCTGCTGCGCCCCTTCCGCGACAGCCTGCCGGAGTGGCTGGCCAGCGCCGACAACCTCGCCTTCGTCGGCACGGAGTACAAGATCGTGGTGCCCTTCGTCCTCCTGGTCGCCATCCTGGTGTGGCGCCCCACCGGCATCTTCAAGGGGAAGGTGATCTGATGAGCACACAGTACAAGCAACGCGAGGACCTGGTCGCCACCCCGTCGCGCTTCCCGCTGCGCGAGGTGGCGCTGTTCGGTGCCCTGCTGGTCGCCATCCTCGGCGTCTACGCGCTGATGGGCGCCGCCTACAGCACCCGCATGCTGGTGGAGGCGGCCTGCTACGCCATCCTCGCCCTGGGCCTGACCATCCAGTGGGGCTACGCCGGCCAGTTCAACGCTGGCGTGATGGGCTTCGTGGCCCTGGGCGGCTACTGCGCCATGGCCTTCAGCATGCCGGTCAACGCCGACTTCTGGGCCAGCCCCCTCTCCGGGGAGCTCGGCATGGTGGTGCTGATGGCGCTGGGCGGTGTGCTGGTGGTGGTGGGCGCCAGCCGCCTGCACCACCTGGGCGTGCCGCGGCGGCTGCGCACCGGCCTGGCGGTGGCCCTGGCGCTGCTCTTCTACCTGCTGGTCTCGGCGCGCCTGGGCGTGGTCACCGAGCGGATCGAGTCGCAGTTCGGCTACATCGGCGGGCTGGGGCTGCCGCCCTGGGCCGGCTGGATCGTCGGTGGCGCCCTGGCCGGCGTGGTCGGCTACTTCATCGGCAAGGTGTGCCTGGGGCTGCGCAGCGACTACCTGGCCATCGCCACCCTGGGCATCGCCGAGATCATCAAGGCAGTGCTCAAGAACGCCGACTGGCTGACCCGCGGCACCGCCACCGTCTCGCCGCTGCCCTGGCCGGTGCCGGGCCCCGAGACGGTCGGCTTCACCCTGGCCCGGGCGTTCTACCTCTCGGTCACGGCGGTGATGATCGCGGTGATCTTCTTCCTGCTCACCCGCGCCTACCATGCCCCCTGGGGGCGCATGATCCGCGCCATCCGCGACAACGAGATCTCCTCCGCCGCCATGGGCAAGGACATCAACCGCCGGCGCCTGGAGATCTTCGTGCTGGGCTGCATCCTGATGGGCATCGGCGGCGCCACCCTGGGAAGCTTCAACGGCATCTTCGACCCCCAGGGCTACCTGCCCCTCAACCACACCTTCCTGGTGCTGGTGATGGTGATCCTGGGCGGGCCGGGCAACAACCTGGGCACGATCTTCGGCGCCCTGACGGTCTACCTGATCTGGGTGATGTCCGAGCCCCTGGCGCTGAGCGTGCTCGAGCTGGTGGTCGCCTTCGGCGAGGGCAGCTTCGGCTGGGACGCCCCCACCAACCTCGACAGCCGCGCGCTCCAGGCCCGCGTCTTCGTGATCGGCCTGCTGATCACCCTGGTGCTGCGCTTCGCGCCCAAGGGGCTGCTGCCCGAGAAGGTGAAGCACCACGGCTGAGCGAAACCAGGAACAGGGGGAGGTTGAGGGCGTGGCTTCGGCGTTAGCCACGCCCCGCCATCTTGCCGATAATGGGCCTCGTCGCAACGGGGAGCACAGGAGACGAATGGCAGCGAGTCGGCGTTTACCGTATCGGGTGGCGGACACCATCAAGGGCTGGATCGTGGATCGCCAGCTGATGCCCGGTGACCGGCTGCCGAGCGAGGCGGAGCTGATGGCCAGGCTGGATGTCTCCAAGGGCACCATCCGCGAGAGTACCCGCGTGCTGGAGGCCCAGGGGCTGGTGGAGACGCGCACCGGGCCCGGTGGTGGCGTCTTCGTCTGCCGCATGAGCGAAGCCAAGGCCACGGCACTGCTCAGCCATTACTTCTACTTCCAGGACGTCTCGATTCGTGACGTCTATCAGATCCGTCTGGCGCTGGAGCCCGAACTGGCCGCGTCGCTGGCCGGCAAGGTCGGCGCCGAGGACCTGGCCCGCCTGCGCGACAGTCTGCACAGCTACGCGGAACCCGCCGGCGACATGGAAGGCGAACGCCAGCAACACATGGAGTCGCTGCGCTTCCACGAGATGCTGGCCGAGCTCGCCGGTGGCAATCCGCTGCTCTCCTTCATCATCCGCTTCATCGTACAGGTGCTCTCTGACCTCACCGTCTATCGCCGGCTCTACGAACCCGGCGCCCACCAGATCGGGCCCACCGGGTGTCGCTACCATGCGCGTATCCTCGATGCCATCGAGGCCGGCGATGCCGAGCTGGCTCGGGCACTGATGCGCGAGCACATGCTCTCCGCCCAGGCGGTGATGAACGACAACGAGGCCCAGGTACAGCGCGGCTTCCTCACCGGCTGAATCGGGCGCCATCAGCCCCCTTCCGTCCTGGCTGTCAGACTCGCGATGCCATCGCGCGCAGGAACTGCATCATCACCCGGGTGGCGCGCTCGGCATCCTCGGCGGTGATCGCCTCGTCCGGGTGGTGGCTCAGGCCATCGCGACAGCGCACGAACAGCATGCCGATATCGGTCAGGTCATGCATCGCCAGTCCGTCGTGGCCGGCCCCGCTGAACATCCGCTCGGCCGGCTCGCCGGCGCCGTCACACGCCTCCTCCAGGGCCTCGATCAGCCACTCGGCGCAGGCCACCGCCTCGGCGGCGTAGGTGCGCTCGATTGCCACCTCGAGGCCGCGCGCCTCGGCCAGGCGGCGAAAGGCGCTCAGTATCTCCTCACGCCCGCGGGCGCGAGTCTCAGCGTCCGGTGAGCGCAGCTCCAGGGTGAAGGTCACCTCGGAGGGAATCACGTTCACGGCATTGGGGCGGACCTCGAGCTTGCCGACCACCCCGACGAAGTTGTCGGTAGCCTGGAGCAGACGATCGGCCTCCACCACCATCTCGGCGGCACCGACCAAGGCATCGCGGCGCCCCGCCATGGGGGTCGTGCCGGCATGGCCCGCCTTGCCGGTGACCGAGACCCGCTGGCGCTCGATACCGGTCAGCGCCGTCACCACGCCCACCGCATGCTCACGCGACTCCAGCACCGGTCCCTGCTCGATATGGACCTCGACGAAGCCCAGCACCTGTTCGGGGCGTCGCGCCAGGTCGGGAATCGCCTCGGGCTCGCCACCGAAGGCCTGGATGGCCTCGGCCACGCTGATGCCCTCGGCGTCCCTGGCGGCCAGGCTCTCGTCATCCAGCGTGCCCGCCAGGGCGCGGCTGCCGATCAGGGTGGACTGGAAACGGGTGCCTTCCTCGTCGCCGAAGGCGACCACTTCTACGCCATAGGGAAGCTCCACATCCTGCTCCTTCAACGCCTGCAACGCCACCAGCGGCAGGGCGACGCCGAGCATGCCGTCGTACTTGCCGCCCTCGGTGACGGTGTCCTGGTGGGAGCCCAGGATCAGCGTCTTCTCCCCGGCGATCGCACGTGGGTTGCGTCCCACCAGGTTGCCCGAGGCGTCGAGACTCGGCTCCAGTCCGGCCTGGCGCATCCAGTCGCCGATCGGCTCGAGTACCTGACGGTGCTCTTCCGAGCAGAACAGCCGTGTCACGCCGGGGCCAGGTCGGGAGAAGGTCGCGGCCTCGTCGAGGCGCGCCATCAGGGTCTGCCCCAGGGAGGGGGCGTCGTTGGCAGTGTTCATGGGGACTCCAGGGTTCAGCGAAGCGGTAGCGAGGCCAGGAAGTCGGCGAAGGTCGGCTCGCGTACCCGCTCGAGAAGGGCGCGCAGCTCGACCGCCGGATGCTCGGCCCAGTCCACGCGAAGATCGATGGGGGCGGCGGAGAACGACTCCACTCGCAGCGCCGCCGAGCGAGTGCCGCGGCCATCGCCGCCGACCGCCAGTGCGGCCTCGAGGGCTGCCACCAACATCTCGGGAAGCAACGCCTCGTAGTCAGCGCGGTAGCGGGGGGATTCGACCTCTCGCCACGCCGCCTCGGCATTGACGCAGGCCTGCTCGAGGAAGTGCCGGAGCAGGGCCTCGATCACCTCGGCATCGGCCAGCATGTTGCCGGCGGCGGCGACGGTGGGGCGACACCTGGCGGCAATCACGGGCAGGTTGTCGGCACCGCTGTGGACGGCCGCCCGGCCCTGGCGATCCATCACCAGGCACTGGCGACGGCTCGCCCCCGGGTCCGCCGACACCGCCTGGGCGAGGGCCTGCCCGGCGCTATCCGACTCACTCAACGCCACGCGTAGCGTGTCGGGATACCAGGGGTTGGTGGCCAATCCCTGCGTCGCACAGGCCCCGATACCGCGCCAGGCATGGTGCACATAGCCACCAACCGCCACGCCGCCGGTGGCGGTCAGTGCCGCCACCGTGCCGGTAGCCGGCTGCACATGCAGGAGGGAGAGGGTCATGGGGCGCTCAGTAGCCGACCAGGTGGCCGATCACCAGCCCCACCCAGGACAGCCCGTAGACCAGCACCATGAAGGGCAGGATCGCCTTCAGCCACTTCTCGTAGGAGACGCGCCCCAGCGCCAGCATGGCCAGGGTGCCACCGGAGGTGGGCACGATGAGGTTGGTGAGGCCATCACCGACCTGGAAGGCGGTGATCATCAGCTGGCGGCTCATCCCCACCAGGTCGGCCACCGGCACCAGGATGGGCATGGTGACCAGCGCCTGGCCGGAACCGGAGGGCACGAAGAGGTTGATCGCCCCCTGCACCAGGCTGGCCATGATCGCCGACAGGGCGCCGGGGATGCCCTGGATCATGCCGCTCAGGCCATAGACGATGGTGTCGATGATCTGCGCCTGCTGCAGGATCACCTGGATCGAGGCGGCCAGGCCGATGACCAGCGCGCCGGCGGTCACCTTGGAGGCACCCTCCATCATCTGCTTGACGATCTCGTTGGCCGAGTAGCCGTTGACGATGCCGATCACGATGGCGATCAGCAGGAACATCCCGGCGATCTCGTTGATGTACCACCCCTGGGTGAACACCCCCACCAGCATCGCCGCCAGGCCCAGCACGAAAACACCCAGCGTCCACTTGTCCTTGCCGGTCATCACGTACTGGTCCAGGGACTTGCTCATCGCCTTGGTGTTGTCCGGCTCCTCGAAGTCCATCTTCACCACCCAGCGGCAGATATAGAAGGAGAGCAGGGCCAGCGACGACACCACCATCAAGGTGCGCAGCCAGGCGCCGGAGAAGGTCGGCAGCTCGGCGATGCCCTGGGCCACACCGACCGTATAGGGGTTGATCGGGGAGAGCGCGAAGCCGATGCCGATGCCACCCACCGCCATCGTCGTGCCCACCAGGCTCGAGCAGCCGATGGCGCTGGCGATGAGCACCGCGATGGGCACCAGGGCGATGTTGTTCTCGAAGCCCACGGCAACCCCGAAGAAGCCGTAGATGAAGGTACCGGCGGTAATGATCACGTTGCGGCGCTCGACACCGACGCGGTTCACGGCCACGCCGATCGCGTTCTCCAGCGCGCCGGTACGCTGCAGGATATGGAAGAGGCCGCCGGCGATGAACACGATGAAGAGATACAGCGAGGCCTCGTTGAGGCCGCGGGGAACCGCCACGAAGATGTCGAAGGGGTTGATGGCGCCGACGTCGCTCAGGTACTGGAACGAGCCGGGCACGACACGGGTGCGCCCATCCTCCATGACCCGCTCGAACTCACCGGCGGGCACCACGAAGGTGAGCGCATAGGTGGCCAGCAGGATCAGGAAGATCAACACCATGGGGTCGGGCACCGTCTGGTACCACTTCTTCTTCGGCGCACTCAGCGCCTGGTCACGGGAGGTCATGGCTCTTGTCCTTGTGGGTTCGACACACGCCACCCCCGGATGAGTGGCGTTACGGAAAATTTATCATGATAAATTGACCCGTCAAGGAGCGACCTCTTACCTCCTGCATCACCCGACCGGCCTGAAGCGCCCCTGTGTCCGGATGATCGAGCACCGAGAGACGTGACGGCCGAAAGCCGTTAAAACGCATCGGCCCCGGCGGTTTCCCGTCGGGGCCGATGTGTCACAGGTGGTGGAAAGCGGGATTACTTGTCCAGGAAGCCCTTGCTGACGAACTCGCCGCCCTCGACCGCCATCTCCTCGACGATGCCCGGCACGTCGCCGTTGTCGTCGAACTCGTGGCTGCCGGAGGCGCCCTCGTAGTTGATCTCCTCGCCTGCGGCGATCAGCTCCTTGGCCTTCTCCCACTCGCCGGGCAGGATCACTTCGCCCGGGGCGGAGGAGACGCTGCGCAGCGCCGCGGAGAGGCCCTCGCGCTCGGCGTTGCCGTTCTGCTCGATGGCCAGCGCCAGCAGGAAGGCGGCGTCGTAGCCCTGGCCGGCGAACACCGCCTCGTGGGAGATGCCGCCCGCCTCGGCCAGTTCGACGAAGCGCGCGGTTCCCGGCGTGTCCGGGTTGCCCGGGCGGGTGGCGATGAAGCTATCGTTGAGCACCTCCACGCCGACGCCGTCGAGCAGGCCGGAGATCACCATGCCATCGGCACCGATGTACTGGGTGAACATGCCGCTCTCGTAGGCCTGGCGCACCACGGTCTGGCCGGAGGTGTCGCCGTAGGCCAGCACCACCAGGTTGGGCACGCCGGTAGCCGAGAGGGTACCCAGCTCGGCGCGGTAGTCGGCGCGGTTGTCCTCGTGGGCCAGGTTCTCGGCCACCGTGCCGCCCTCGGCCTCGTAGGTGGCCACGAAGGCATCGGCCAGGCCGCGGCCGTAATCGTTGTTCACATAGGTGACCGCCACCTCGTCGATGCCCTTGGCCAGCAGCATCTTGGCCAGCGCCTCACCCTGGAAGGCGTCGGAGGGCACGGTGCGGAACACCAGATCGTTATCCTCGAGCTCGGAGACCGCCGGGGCCGTGGAGGCCGGCGAGACCATCACCACGCCACCGGGAATCGCGGCGTTGTTGGCCGCGGCGATGGTCGCCCCGGTGCACAGCGCGCCGACGATGGCCGTGACCTGCTCGCTGTTGACCAGGCGGTCGGCGGCGTTGGAGGCCGCCGAGGCGTCGGAACAGGTGGTGTCGCCGCTGGGCATGGCGACCTGCTGACCATCGAGCAGGCCGCCCTGCTCGTTGACGTGCTGGGCGGCGAGCTGCGCGGCGTCATACACCGGCGGGGTCAGCGTCTCGATCGGTCCGGTGAAGCCCCCCAGGAAGCCGATCTTCACCTCGGCCTGGGCCGCGCCCATGGCCAGGGTGGAGGCGGCCACCGCCATCGCTACCAGACTCTTCTGCACTGGGCTCTTCTTCATGTTGTTCGTCTCGCTCGGTTGCTGGGATGACACACCCCCTAAATCTGGAAGGGCAAAGGGAAAAACTCAAGCCGCCCCAGCCAACGCTCGGCCCCTCGCGCCGCCGCCAAGGCGCCTATACTGAGCCGGGCAACCCCGACGACACCTGGAGCCCCCCATGACCCTACGCACCTCCCTGATTCGCGCCGGCCTGCTCCCCACCGCGCTGGCCTTGGGCCTGGCCGGCGCCAGCGCCCACGCCTTCGACCCCGCCGGCGAGGATATCGTCTACGACGTCGACGGCGAGGCCTTCGAGGGCTACCTCTCCCTGGCCGAGGGCGAGTCCCGCGGCAGCGTGCTGATCATCCACGACTGGGACGGCCTCGACGACTACGAACGGCGCCGCGCCGACATGCTCGCCGACCTCGGCTACGACGCCTTCGCCGCCGACCTCTACGGCCAGGGCAACCGGCCCGACCGCATCGAGGATCGCAAGGCCGAGACCGCCCGCCTCTACGAGGACCGCGAGCGCATGCGCACCCTGACCCTGGCCGGTCTGGCGGAAGCCCGCGCCCAGGGCGCCACCAATGGCGCGGTGATCATGGGCTACTGCTTCGGTGGCGCGGTAGTGCTGGAGATGGCTCGCTCCGGCGAGGCCGAGGACGTGCACGGCTTCGCCAGCTTCCACGGCGGCCTGAGCACGCCCGAAGGCCAGAGCTGGCCCGAGGGCGCCGGCCCCATCCTGGTCGCCCACGGCGGCGCCGATCAGTCGATCTCGCTGGACGACGTCGCCACCCTCGGCGAGGAGCTCGAGGCCGCCGGCGCCACCTACGAGATCGAGGTCTACTCCGGCGCCCCCCACGCCTTCACCGTCTTCGGCAGCGACCGCTACCAGCGCCGCGCCGACGAACGCTCCTGGGACGCCTTCCTCGACCTGCTGCAGGAAGCGTTGTGACCCCTGGCGCCCTACCGGCCCCACAGCTTCCTTGCCCCCGCGGATCGCGGCCTGAAACGCCTCCATGACACAGAGCATGGAGGCGCTTTTTTGCGAGAACAGCGAAGGGTCTTTCTGTAGAATCGCCGCACGTTGCGAAAGATCCACCATAAAGCCAACTTTCTACAGCAAGGAGTCATGTCATGCCTCAGTCACCCGACACCACCGAGGGCAACCTCTGGCGGCGCATCCCGCTATGGCAGAAGATCCTCGCCGGCCTGCTGCTCGGCGTGCTGACCGGGGCCCTGATGGGCGAGAGCGCCAGCATCTTCAAGCCCATCGGCGATATCTTCATCAGCGCCATCAAGATGCTGATCGTGCCGCTGGTCTTCTCGACCCTGGTGGTCGGCATCACTGCCATGCGCGACCCGCAGAAGATGGGCCGCATCGGCGCGCGCACCATCGGCCTTTATCTGATCACCACCGCCTTCGCCATCGCCATCGGCCTGCTGGCCTCCTGGATCTTCCAGCCGGGTGTGGGTCTGGAGATGAGCTTCGAGTCCGGCGTCGAGGCCAAGGAGGCCCCCAGCCTGATTGACATCATCGTCGGCCTGGTGCCCCAGAACCCCGTCGACGCCCTGGCCAGCGGCAATATCCTGCAGATCATCGTCTTCGCCATCGGCCTGGGCATCTCGCTGACCCTGATCGGCGAGAAGGGTGAACCGGTGGTACGCGTGTTCGAAAGCTTCGCCGAGGCGATGTACAAGCTCACCGGCATCGTCATGGCCTTCGCCCCGTTCGGCGTATTCGGCCTGATCGCCCATGTCGCCGGCAGCTACGGCCTCGAGGTGCTGCTGCCGCTGGCCAAGGTGATCGCTGTCGCCTACCTCGCCAGCATCCTGCACGTGCTGGTGGTCTACTCCGGCATGCTCGCGCTGATCGGCAAGCTCAACCCGCTGCGCTACCTGCAGGGCATCCTCGACGCTCTAGTCGTGGCCTACTCCTCCGCCTCCTCCTCGGGCACCCTGCCGGTCTCCATCCGCTGCGCCCAGAATAACCTCGGCGTCTCGGAGGGCGTCTCCGGCTTCGTGCTGCCGGTGGGTGCCACCATCAACATGGACGGCACCGCCATCTACCAGGGCGTGGTCGCGGTGTTCATCGCCCAGCTGCTCGGCGTCGACCTCAGCCTGATGGACTACGGCATGATCATTGTCACCGGCACCCTGGCCTCCATCGGCACCGCCGGTGTGCCCGGCGCCGGCCTGGTGATGCTCTCCATCGTCATGGCCCAGATCGGCCTGCCGCTGGAGGCGATCGCCGTCATCGCCGGCATCGACCGCATCCTCGACATGGCCCGCACCAGCGTGAACGTCGCCGGCGACCTGATGGTCACCACCCTGGTCGGCAAGAGCGAAGGCGAGCTCGACGAGAGCATCTACAACGCCCCGCACAAGAGCTGACTCGCCGGGGCCGGCGTCCTGCCGGCCCCACCGATTCCGCCGTGCTAGAGTGACCGCCACACCCAGATGTGCGGAGGTCACCATGCAGCTCACCCACCTCACCGGCAGCCGGCGCGACATCGGCCTGGGGCACGGCCGCGCCCATGCCGCTCCGATCCGCGCCAGCATCGCCGTCTACGACCGCCTCTTCCAGGACTTCGTCGGCCTCGACTGGGGCCAGGCACGCCGCGAGGCCGAGCGCTTCGGCGCCATGATCGAGGAGCGCTTCCCCGCCATCCTCGAGGAGATGGCCGGCATCGCCGAAGGCGCCGGGGTCGACACCGCCGACATCCTCACCCTCAACTGTCGCAGCGAGATCTCGCTCACCCAGGCCAGCGGGGGCTGCTCCGCCTTCGCCCTGGCCCGCGATGGCCGCCAGTGGCTGGCCCAGAACTGGGACTGGCGCGCCGACCAGCTCGACAACGTGGTGGCGCTGCGCATCGAGGGCGACGACGCCCCGCCGCTGGTGAGCATCGGCGAGGCGGGCATGGTGGCCAAGATCGGCATGAACGCCCACGGCCTCGGCGTCTGCCTCAACGCCATCCGCTCGCGAACCTGTGGCGAGGGGCTGCCGATCCATGTGGCGCTGCGCCGGATCCTCGAGAGCCCCGACATGGCCGGCGCCCTGGCGGTGGCGGAGCAGGACCGCGTCTGCTCGCCGGCACACTTCCTGGTGGCCGGCGCCGGCGGCGAGGCGCTGGGGCTGGAGGTGCACCCGGGCGAACCCGGCCGGCTGTCGCCCCGGGGCGGCGTGGTCACCCATACCAACCACCTCTGCGCGCAGGAGGTAACCTGCCGGGTGGAGGACTTCCCGCGCGTCGACTCCCGCCCACGCCTGGCGCGGCTGGACGCCCTGCTGGACGAGCTGGCGGACGATGCATCGGTGAACGAGGGGCGTCTGTTCGAGATCCTCGCCGACCACCACGGCCACCCGCTGTCGATCTGTCGCCACTTCAACCCCGACCAGCCGGCGGAGGAGCGCATGGAGACGCTGTTCGGCGTGGTGATGGACCTCGACGCCCGCCGCCTGACCCTGCGCCACGGCAAGCCCTGCGAAAGCGCGACGAACCTCGAGGTGACGCTGCCGTCAGCCTGACGCGCAAAAACTGACGCAGGGCAAAGAAGACGCATACGCAAACAATAACGCTTGTCATTAACCGACAGGGCGACTAAGGTGATCCCTGACAACGATTCTCATCGACAGCGAGGACACCCTATGAAGAAGCTACTGTTCACCGCCCTGTGCTTCGGCCTGCTGGGCAGCGCCGCCAATGCCGACGAGCAGGAGCGCCCGGACCACTTCGAGGGCGAAAGCGCCGAGACCCTGGAGCAGGCGGTCACCCACTTCACCGAGACCAACCGCCGGCTGGCCGAGCTGCTGGCCCAGGACGAGCTCAGCAACGCCGACCTGGGCACCATCCACGAGCTCACCTACACCCTCGAGAACGCCCTGGCCAGGATCGACGAGGAGCTCGACACCATGGCCGTGGACCTCGAAGAGGTGCACCTCGGCTCCGAGACCCTGGAGCACGAGCGCGTGCGCACCCACGGCGCCGCCTACCTCGAGGCCGCCCAGACCCTGGCCGAGTAGCGCTCTCGCGCCCTCTCACCCTCCGCCAAACGCGCGACGGGCGAGCCATCCTCGATGGCTCGCCCGTCGTCGTGTCGGGCCTGGTGCTGCGGGGTTATCCTGCCAGCGCCTCCTCCACCAGGGCCCTAGCTTCGTCGCTCATCGGCAGTCCCAGCGCCAGCTCATGGGCCCGCGGCGACATCTTCTTCCAGGTCTTCTGCACGATGCGGATCAGGTGGTCGTGGTCGATCTGGCGGGAGAAGTCGGCGAAGTAGTTCTCCAGGAACACCAGGCAGGCGCAGTCCTCCACCGCCTGGGCGCCGGGGTCGCGCCCCAGCCCCTGCTTGCGGATCATCCGCGCCACCGCCTCGGCCTCCTCCTCGCCATAGCCCGCCTCGCGCATCAGCCGGGCGGTGGTTTCGCCGGCGCGCTGGCCCTGGTCGCGACGCCAGGTCAGGTAACCCACCCGGCCCTCGGGATAGTCGGAACGCGGCACCGTCCAGCGCTGCAGGTGCTGGCCGCGCACCGCCAGCCGCATCCGCTCATCCGGTGACGCATGCAGCCGCTCCAGCCAGGCGCTCATGCGCCCGGCGTGCCACAGCTCCTGGGGCAGGCGCTCGCCCGCCACCTCGACCCGGCGGGGGTCCTCGGCGTGCAGCGCATCCAGGGCGGCCATCACACGCTCGAAGGGGGTGGTATCGATGGGCAGGTCGGCAGGCTGATCGGCAGACATGGGCAGGCTCCTTGCGGGGGCGGGTTCCAGGTCCCTCAGCATACCCATACCGCGGAGATAAAAAAGGTCCCCCGAAGGGGACCAGGAGGAGCACGCCAGCTCACTTGGGAATCGCCACCGTCGGCGGCGACTCTGCCCAATGTATTGCGATTAGCGGGCCACTCCTGGAATAGTGATTTGATAACAATGAATTAGCGATATTGTTTCGCCACCACCCGGTGCCAGCGGTCGACATCATGCCGCGTCGTTGCACCGCAGCAGGGCGGCAGCGGGGCCGCCTGCGCCATGTTGGCGCCATGCAGGTGCCGGGCGGGACGCCGTCGGCTCAGCCTTCGGCACCACACAGCAGCCCGCTGCCGCGGATCGCCGCCAGGCGCCCCTCGCCGATGCCCGAGATCCGGGTCAGCTCCCCCGGCGAGCGCCATGGCCGGCCGGCGACGATCGCCTCGGCGCGGGCCGGCCCCACATGGGGCAGCTCGGCCAGGCGCTCGAGGCCGCTGGCGTTGAGGTCGATGCAGCTCGGCCCGCCCTGGCTCGCCATCAGCGCGCCCCCGTCGGCGGCGCGGGGCGCCAGGCTCGCCCCGTTCAGCGCCACATAGACCGGCACATGGTCCGAGACCCGGTCGCGGGCCTCCTGGTGGGCCAGTGGCAGCAGCTCCGGGAAGCGCAGCACGCCCCGTTCCTCCGGGGCGAGGCGCTCGGCGTCGTACCACAGGTTGTCGTAGAGGTTGGCGTAGCGGCCCGCGGTGGTCGCCAGGGTCGAGGCCCCCTCGCTCACCGCCGGCACCGCCCCCAGCTCGCGCAGCGGTGCCCAGCCGGCATGCTCCGGTGCCAGGTTGAAGTCGCCCATCAGCAGGCGCGGGGTATCGGCATGCACCTCGCCGAGCCACTGCCAGTAGTCGGCCAGGGCCGCAATCTCCGGCAGGCGGTCGCCGACGCTATCGCCATAGACCACATGCACCGTGGCCGCGGTGAAGAGCGTATCGTTCTCTACATCGCGGAAGCGCGCCGAGTAGGGCTCGCGGGAGAAGACGTCGCCGTGGTCGATGAACACCACCGCGCCATCCTCGTAGGCCACCTCGCTCTCGCGCCACAGGAAGCCGTAGTGCTCCTCGTAGGAGCTGCGCCCCAGGGCATGGCTGGCCATGGAGGACCACGCCTCGCTGGAGAGCGCCTCCAGCTCTCGCTCCAGCGCCTCGAGGGCCGCTGGGTCCATCAGCTCCTGGATGGCCAGCAGGTCGAAGTGGTCGGCCACATGGGCCACCTGCCCCACCGCCTTGTCGTTGTTCCACCCCAGGTGCTTGATATTCCAGCTGCCCACGACGATATCGCCCTGGGCCGCCAGGGGAGCGAGGGCCAGTAGCCCGGCCAGTAGATAGCGGCGCATGAATCCTCTACGCAAAAGGCCGCCATGCTGCCGGCTACGCGCAGAATCATCAATGGCTTAACAAGGAAACAGGCATGTCATCGCGCCGACAAGGGGCTGTCATCACGACACATTATGATGCAGTAGCTGTACTCACCCCTTTCGGAGGTTCTCATGCGCTTCACTCGTCGCGACACCCTCAAGCTCGGCCTCAAGGGGGGTACCGCCCTCGGCGCCTGCCTGGCTGCCCCTTCCATCGTGCTGGCCCAGGGCCGCCGCCCGATGCTGCCCTACGGTGTGATGAGCGGCGACATGCTGCACGACCGCGCCATGCTCTGGGCACGTGCCGACCGCCCCTCGCGCATGTTGGTGGAGATCGCCGACAACCCGGAATTCCGCGGCGCCCGTCAGCTCGCCGGCCCCGAGGTGCTGCCCACTACCGACCTTACCGCCAAGCTCGACGTCACCGGCCTGGCCGACATGGAGACCGCCCACTACCGGGTGCGCTTCGCCGCCCTGGACGACCACCGCGCCATCAGCGAGCCGGTAGTCGGCCAGCTACGCCTGCCGCCCAACACCCGCCGCGACGTGCGCTTCGTGTGGTCAGGGGACACCGCCGGCCAGGGCTGGGGCATCGACGAATCGCGCGGCGGCATGACCACCTACACCACCATGCGCCGCCAGCGCCCCGACTTCTTCATCCACTCCGGCGACACCGTCTATTCCGACGGCCCTCTCAAGGAGAGCGTAACGCTGGACAATGGCGAAATCTGGCGCAACCTGGTGACGCCCGAGAAAAGCAAGGTAGCGGAAACCCTGCAGGAATTCCGCGGCCAGTTCGCCTACAACCTGATGGATGCCAACGTGCGGCAGTTCAATGCTGAAGTGCCCATGCTCGCCCAGTGGGACGACCATGAGACGGTCAATAACTGGTACCCCGGCGAACTCCTGGACGATGCTCGCTACACCGAGAAGAACGCCAGCCTGCTGGCGGCGCGCGCGCGGCGCGCCTTCCTCGAATACATGCCGCTACGCCAGCGGCCCGAGGCCCCCGGCCGCATCCACCGCCGCTTCGCCTACGGGCCCAGCCTCGAGGTGTTCATGCTGGACATGCGCAGCTACCGCGCCGCCAATAGCCGTAACCAGCAGACCGGCGGAGAAGATGCCACCTTTCTCGGACAGGACCAGCTGCGCTGGCTGCTTGACGGCCTGCGTCGCTCCACCGCCACCTGGAAGATCATCGCCTCGGACATGCCGATCGGACTGATTGTGCGCGACGGCGAACACTTCGAGGCCGTCGCCAACGACCATCACGGCAAGCCGCTGGGACGTGAGATGGAGATCGCCGACCTGCTGCGCGCCATCCGCGACGAGGCCATCCACAATGTGGTGTGGCTCACCGCCGACGTGCACTACACCGCCGCCCACCACTACTCACCCGAGCGCGCCAGCTTCAAGGAGTTCGCGCCCTTCTGGGAGTTTGTCAGCGGCCCTCTCCACGCCGGCACCTTCGGCCCCGGCGAGCTGGACGGCACCTTCGGCCCCGAGGTGGTGTTCCAGAAGGCCCCGCCTGAGGGACAGTCCAACCTGCCGCCCTCCGACGGCTACCAGTTCTTCGGCCAGGTGGATCTCGACGGCGAGAGCGAGGTCCTCACCGTCACCCTGATGGATGCGGCCGGCAATGCCCTGCATACCCAGGCAATGGAACCCCAGCGCGCTTGATACGCAGGCCCGACTACCACGCAAAGCGCCGCGGCTCCCGGGAACCGCGGCGCTTTTACATGGCGGGAGTCACTGCAGGTAGATGAACAGGGCAAACCCCGCCACCGCCAGCAGGAACAATGCCAGTCCGATGCGCCGGGAGGGGATGCGCGACGGGCCGAACTGGGCGAGTTTCGGGTCGTGCGGATCGAAGCGAACCTCCAGCGTCTTGCCGGTGGGGTAGTCTCGCAGCCAGGCCTCGGCCGCCTCACGCTCCGTGAAGGAGGGCGGCGCATCGAAGCGGCGGTTATCGGTGACGACCGCCTCGCCCGCCACCTCGAAGCGCACTTCCACCCGCGGCAGGTAGCGCGCCTGCTGCTCGAAGTGCTCGCGCCGCTGGGAGTGCTGACGGCGCTCGATAACCTCGGTGGCCACCACCTCGGCCGTGGCCCGGGGCCAGGCGCTGACCGCGCGGCGCCGCCATACGCCGTAACCGGAAAATGCCGCCCCGAGCAGGGCGGCGATGGCGATCAGCAGGGGAACCTGCGACATCATGGATCATCCTTTACCAGTAACCGAGCAGCTTCCACCATAGACCGCCCACCACGACCCAGACCAGCAGGTTGACCACGCTCATGATGAAGCCGGCCCGCCACCACTCACCGAGCGGTACATAGCCCGAACCGAAGATGACCGGGGAGGTGCCCGTGGCGTAGTGGGTCAGGGTCATCATGATCGAGGAGGCCGCTGCCATGCTCAGCACGAACGGCATCGCCGGCGCTCCCATGGCCAGACCCACGGCCAGAAAGGCTCCCATCATCGCCGTGATATGCGCCGTGGTACTGGCGAAGAAGTAGTGAGAGTAGAGAAATACCAGGATCAGCAAGGAGCTCGCGCCAAGCCAGCCCACGCCGGTCTGGGTAATCAGGCCCTCGATAGTGGAGGAGAACCAGGCCACCACACCAAGCTGATTAAGCTGCGAGGCCATCATCACCAAGGCACCGAACCACACCAGGGTGTCCCAGGCACTCTTTTCGTTCAGCACGTCCTTCCAGGTCAGCACCCCGGTCAGCAGCAGAACGGCGAGGCCGATCAGCGCGGCCGTGGCCGAATGCAACGCAAAGGCATCACCCAGCAGCCAGGCCGGCACCCCTGCCCACAGCAGCAGCAGCATCACGAACACACCCAGAGTGATCTTCTCATCTCGCTGCATGCGGCCCAGATCGGAGAGCTGCTGGCGGGCAAAGCTCGCCGCGTCTTCGGTCTTCTTGATCTCGGGGGGATAGAGCAGGTAGAGCACCAGCGGCATCAGCGCGATCGCCGCCAGGCCCGGCAGCAGCATGGCCAGCGCCCAGGTGGTCCAGCTCAGCGTAATCGCGGCACCGGTAGCTTCGGCAATCAGCTTGACGGTCAGCGGGTTGGGGGCCGTGGCGGTCACGAACATCGCCGAGGTAATGGGGTTGCTGTGGTAGTTGACCAGTGCCAGGTACTTGCCGATCTTGCCGGTATTCCCGTTCTCGGGGGTCGAACCGAAGCTGTGGGCGATCGACTGCATGATGGGGTGCATGATCCCGCCCCCACGCGCGGTATTGCTGGGTGTGACCGGGGCGATCGTCAGCTCGGAAAGTGCCAGGGCATAGCCGATGCCGAGCGTGCGCTTGCCGAATACCGAGATGAAATAGTAGCCGATACGCGATCCCAGGCCGGTCTTGATCAGGCTGCGGGATATCATGATGGCCACGGCAATCAGCCAGATCAGCGGGCTGGTGAAGCTGCCCAGCGCATCGCGGATCGCCGTGCCCGGCTGGTCGCTGGTGACGCCCGACGCCGCGACCATCGCGATGGCGACGATCGAGAGCGCACCAATCGGCATCGCCTTGCCGATAATGGCGGCAATCGTGCCGATGAACATGGCCAGCATCAGCCAGCCCTGGTCGGAGACATCGGCAGGCTGGGGCAACAGCCAGACCACCACGCCGACCGCTACCGCCACCAGTGCCGGCACCAGCCGCAGGTCCGAGGCGCCTTCTTGAGGTTGGGACATGAGCGCTTCCCCTGTGAGCATTGAAAGGAGTCGCCAGGTCGAGGGCCTCGCAGGACACTGGTCCTCAACCGAAGCGACACGGCCAAGGTACCAGCATTAAACTAAAGTTTTATTGATGCAGGTGGGTGTCATAGCGCCAACACCCTACCCACACAGGGAATCAATGTGGGAGATCGTCGCCCTCGCGCCGTGACGCCCGATTCACTGCCGACAGGAGAAAGCCATGAAGTACATCTTCGAAGTGCATATCCGCGACGGCCATACCGCCGAGGACTACGCCGACGCCTGGGTCCGCGCCAGCGAGCTGATCCAGCAGGCGCCGGGCGCACGGGGCACCGAGCTGCACCGCAAGATCGACGACCCCACCACCCTCATCGCCATCGCCCACTGGGACAGCAAGGCCAGCCGCGACGCCATGGAGGCCCAGCCGGCGCCCAGGGTGAAGGAGATCATCAAGAGCGCGGCGCCCTTCTGCGAGATCCGCGTGATCGGCGAGTTCGAGGAGCCCGAGTGGGTGGTGATGCCGCCTGGAAAAATAGCTAATGTCGCGCACTAAAACACAGGGGGTGGCTGCTTATATCTGCGCGCCCTGAGCGTGGCGGGACTTCACCTGGCCGATAAAATGCACCTCCACGATGAGTGCGGCTGCCTACATCGTCTGGGCAGACGCCCGGACGATGAAAGGAGCAGCCTTCGCAAATCATCGCCAAATTATGCTAGAGGTAGGTGATAATCACCTCGATGGCCGGCTGGGTGACAGGGAGTGTCGCGTGCTAGACGAGTTTTCTCTGCTGGAAACCCAGCAACTCATCCATGAGCTAATCGCTCAGCGGGCTCCGCTGGAGCGTACCCTGGAAGCCATCGCGAACTGGCTGAACATGACCGAGGCCTGCGTGCGCTATGAGCCCAGGCACTGGACCCTCAGACTGCTAGCCAGCCATCGCTTTTCGACGTTCTACATTCAGCGCCTACAGGACGTTCCGGGGGCTCCCGGGGTGGCATACTGCTTCGCTACGGCCGCCTTCGAGCGACGCCTGGTTGTGAGCGAGGATATTGCCACCGAACCATGCTGGGAAGCACTGCAAGAGGCGGCCTTAGCAGAAGGTTTGCGGTCCTGCTGGTCCAGCCCGGTGATGACCGCGGAGGGAACATTGCTGGGCACCTTCGGAACCTACTATCCGACATCTCGTAAGCAGACACAGGAAGGCCAACGCTGGCTGCAGCGGGTGTCCACGATGATCGCCCTGGCAATGCTAAGTGACAGCGACATCCGCGAGCACCGCTCGCTGCTCGTCAATCCCCCCGATGGAGTCTACGAGTTTGATCTGGAGGGGCACGTCCAGCGCTGCAATGCCGCGTATGAGCGCATCACCAGCTATCCCAAGGCCGAGCTGATAGGATGGCATTACAACGAACTAGTCGACCCGGCCTATCTCCAACTTACCCAAGAGGGCTTCGCTACCGCCTGTCATGGCGAAGAAGTCTGCCTTAGATTCAGCAATCTTATAAAAATAATAAATTTAAAAATATTAGCCACGGACTATAAAAAGCATCTCAGAGTTAAAAAAAACCAACCAAAGGAAAGCCTAAGATGAACATCACAACATACAAATATTTCTTAACAGTCTCAAAGGTGGGCTCGGTTAGAAAAGCATCTGAAATACTTCACGTGAGCCCATCTGCAATAAGCAAGCAAGTATCAAACCTAGAGCACACATTCCAAGCAAAGCTAATTGACCGATTAGCCTCAGGCATTCAGCTTACTGAAGAAGGAAAAATAGTAGCACACCACATGGAAAAAACCATCAGGGAGATGGAGATAGCAAAATCAAAAATTGATGATATAAACGGCACTCTTTCTGGAACAGTCCAGTACGCCACGATAGAGGGGGTTGCTAAAGACTGGCTCTTTCCTTGCATCAGGACATTTAGGGAAGAGCATCCCAATGTTAACTTCAATGGCAGGATATTAGGAAGCGACTTTGTTTATGAAAAAATAAAATCCGGAAGCATTGACTTTGGTATTGTAATGGACACAAAAACCCCAATCGACATTGAAATAATAAAGAAATTCAAAACTCACTTAGTAGTTGCTGTACCTAAAAACCACCCTTTATCCACAAAGCCTGAAATCTTTCTCAAGGACTTAAAAAACCACGAACTAGCAATGCTTAACAAGGACTTTTTGACACGCCAGCTTATTGACCACTCTATAAACAATCTTGGCATTGAGATTAATACAACCTTTGAACTAGACAGCATAGAGATGATAAAAAATTATGTGGAAAAATCCAAATCTGCAACGATACTCCCCAACTTCTGTGCCCCAAAAAAACCTCAAGATGAAAAAATAAAATATATCAATATCAACAAATCCGAAGTTCCAGAATGCTTTACTATGATATGCAAAAAGCCAGGTCGCCATCTAATAAAAGCAGCGAGTGATTTTATATCGGAACTACTTGAAATCTCCTGCCGACTTTATAGTCTATAGAACCTTATATAAAACACCATCAATCGAAGGCTCGCTTAACCACCAACTATTCAAACTTAGATTCACAGAAAAAACGAAACCCTCTTCCACTAAGCGGAAAATTAGGAAGAGGGCTTTCTGCAAGCATTACATTTTAATTAGTAGTATACAGCTTTTTTTTCTCTTTTATCTACGCAAACAGAAAGAACATCTGGCCTTGCGTAATGCCCGACAGGGTCAAAATCCAGCTTACTTCTAACTAGGTCATCCTTATTGATAGTTGCATAAATTATGGCTTTTTCATTATAAATTGGGCCAGCCACAATCTCACCTAGCGGACCAACAACCATACTCCCACCCCGCATCAAAATCTCATCTGGATCATCACTAAGTGTGCAGCGATAATCCTCGTCAAATTCCCCTCTCTTTAAAAACTGGCACGCACTAATGACAAAACATCTTCCCTCCATGGCAATGTGCTGCATGGAGGAAGCCCATGTATCCCTATCATCGGCGGTGGGGGCACAATATATTTCAACGCCTTGACCATACATTGCAGCACGCAAGGATGGCATATAATTCTCCCAGCATATAACTGCACCTATAGATCCAAGATCACTTTCAACAACATCTAAAGTTGAACCATCACCAAACCCCCAAACAAGCCTTTCAGATCCAGTCGGCATTAACTTTCTTCTTTTACCAACCACTCCCTTCTCGGGGTCTATAAATAGCACAGTACAATAAAGAGTACTGCCATCTTTTTCAATGATCCCCATCACCACAAAGACATTATTATCTTTTGCAGCAGCCGAAAGCTCTCTCACCTCGATACCATCAACTTCAACAGCTCCGCTATAATACTTAAGAAAGTCTTCTCTCCCTTCAGGGTGCCGCCTTCCAACTGGAGAATCAAAAGTTAATCCCTTAGGATAAGTTCCTAAAAAGGCTTCAGGAAAAACAGCCAACTCAGCACCATTATTTGCCGCCTCTTCAATTATCCGGCAGGCTTTTTTGGTTGTCTCACCAGAATCAAACGGAACGCTAGAGTCTTGAACAACTGCAACCTTCACTTTTTCTTTCATAAACCCTCCTAAACTCAACCATAACCAAGAATTATCTTACATTGTTTTTCATATACTCATCAAACATGCCATGAAATTCCTCCAGCGATGAATCAGGAACTCTTCTTGTGAACTTACTTACTCCAATTGTTACCAGAGCATTGACCAAAATACCTGCAATGCTTGGGCCTAATGGAAAATCCACTTGCGTCATAGCCATGCCGGCCATCACAATTACGCCTAGAACTAACCCAGCGAGCGCACCAGCTTCAGTGACCCATCTAAAGTAAAGCATCCCTAAAGCTGAAGGAACCAACTGTAAACCAAGGCCAAAACCCAATGATGCAATAGGCACCAAAAATCCAACACCACTAGGCAGCATTGCAAGTACGAATATTAAAACCGTCAGTGACAAGACAACAACGCGTGTAACCCATGTAACCCTCTTGCTACTCATATCTTTTTTGGTCAAAGCGTCTACAACATCTTCAGCGACCAAGCTAGCTGAAGAAAGCAACTGACTATTAATGGTTGATATTGCAGCCGCAAGGATCCCAGCAACAACAAATGCACTAAGGACAGGGAAGTGGACATTGAATATTTGAGGAAGTATCGTATCACTACTATCAACTGTGACAGTAGGAGCAACCTCTGGGATAACGGCTGCCATACCTACAACAAGTGGAATTATGGCCATCATCCATGAGTTCCAGAAAGGAGTTGCCATAGCCACTTTTCCTAGGACATTAGCTGAAGATGCGGAGTAAAACTTCTGCCACATATGAGGCAGAACCCATGCTCCAAACCCAAGCCCAAGCCAAAGCTCAAGCATCCCAAGTGGGTTCCCCGAAACTCGATTAAGCTCAGGATTATACTCAGAAACTTTTTCAAATACCTCTCCCCCTCCCGAAAGATTTAAAACATAAAAAGCTGTAAACACTAGAATTGAGGCAAAAAATATCCCCATGAAAGAATCAGTCCAAGCAGTTCCTTTAAATCCTGCCCATAAAACTATCACACCTACCATCACGGACGTAACAGTAACACCTACCACATACGGTATTGCACCATCAGTAAGGGATTCTAGGGCTTTAGCACCACCAATAACCTGTATCAACATAACGGGGACTAAAGCAGCTATCCCAACTAGTGCTACAGCCACTCTAAGTCTATTGCTTTTATAGTATCCTGATTCCGTGAAGCCAG
>NZ_AXCA01000031.1:0-1575 GCF_000475415.1 Halomonas sp. PBN3
CTGGCCAGCGAGCTCGGCGTGCCCAGCTTCGACTTCGAGCAGCTGGCTCCCCTGGCGGCACCGGTGCTCTCCGGTGAGACCACCCCGCCCATTGCCGACGTCTGGTTTATCGAAGGCGTCGAGGATGAGCCTCGCTCACTGCGTATTCGTATCCGTGAACTGGTGCAGGTCATCGCCCGCTGGGGCGGCTTCGGCGGCAGCGACGTGGTGATCGCCGATGACGACGGCATCGGCTTCGACCTCAACCCACTGCCCGAGGCGGCCGACCGCCGTGCCCGCTTCGCCTGGCAGGCGCTGGCCAGCCTGCGCGGCGAGCTCAATCCCGAGTACCCCGCCGATGCCACCCTGTGGGGAGCGCTGCTGGGCACCCATCGGGAAGAGGGCGCTGAGAGCGCCTGGGACGATGCGGTACTGCTTCGTTTCTTCCGTCTGGTGCGGCTGATTCGCCGCCTTCGTGAACACCTGCAGGGACAACAGGAGGCCCAGTCATGAGCTCTTCATCCGCCAACCTGAATCAGGCGCTGCTCAGCCAGGTCATGGGGTTTCTTCGTGAGGGCAACATGCGCCGTGCGCTGGCCCTCGGCTTCAGTGAGGATGAGTTGCGCACCCTGCGGCGACTGAGAGCGAGCGATATCGACTCGCTGGCCTGCGCAGGACCAGTGGTAGCGCGCTTCTCGGTGGATCACGCCGCACTGCGCGGCGTCCTGGCGCGCATCGATCGTGACCAGGACCGTGAGACCCTGATCGACCGCTGCCTGAGGCTGGGGGCCAGCGTCAGCATGATGGGAGCGTTCTTCGGCCTGACCGGCAACGACTGCTCGACGCGCCGTCAGTTGTTGGGCATCGCGCCGCGCCAGGGGCGGCTGGCGATGCCGTCGGAGCAGGCTGAGCACGATGCCTGGGAGCGCTGGCAGCATATTGCCCTGGATCCCAAGGCGACCGATGACCTGCAGGGTATGGTGACCCTCGCTGAGGAGACCGATATCCCGCTGGCGGTGGTGTGGCACCTGGTCAAGCAGTGGGTCGACCCCGGCCAGCCGCGCACGGCGCCGCCGGCCGAAGAGTGGGCGTCACCTGAAGGAGAGCGGTGATGGTGCAGTTACGCGATGCCACTCGGAAGGGGCTGGATCGCCTGATTGGCCAGGCGGCTTCCGAGCTGACCCAGCGCCGGGGCGAGTCCCCGGCGTCCTCCGTTGTGAACGGTGAGGTTGGGCAGTCTGGAGAAGCCGCATCCTCGGGCCTCGATGGCCTGCTGTTCTTCGGGAACCCCCATGAGACCGTGCCGCGGTCGTTGCTGCTGGATCCGCGCCTCGGGCACGTCGACAAGCTTGGCTGGCAGATGATGCGCATGCTGGTCAATCCGGACCGAACCACCGCGGTGCCGACCTACGACGAGCTGCAGCCCTTGCTGCGGGGGGCGCCGGGCCAGAAGGCGTCGAGGGCCACGGTCGCCCGCGTTATCGCTGTGCTTCGCCTGACCCGATGGGTCAGCCTCGGGCACCGCGCGCGCAACGCGCAGAACGGCCGCATTATCGGCAACGTCTATATCCTGCACGACGAGCCGCTCTCGCCCGC
>NZ_AXCA01000032.1:0-2832 GCF_000475415.1 Halomonas sp. PBN3
AATGAAAACATTTACCTTTGACGACTTGCTTCAATCCTATTTTTCTGAGAGGTGGCTGACGGAAGGGATCCGTATCTCCTGCAGTGTGCTGCCTCAGCTCTTTCGGAGGTTTTGAGAGAAGCCTGGCTGCTTTCTGATAGCAAGAAAGCTACACAACTATCCCATTAAGCCTGGGATTACATACTTCAGGTAACCCTTTTATTTTACTCTGAGGGCAAGCTATGAGCGCTTTGAGCTTGGATGAGCTTTTGGCAGTTTTTCTTAAGGATCGCTGGCTTCGTCCGGAAACCCAGAAAACATATGCCAGTAGGTTGGGTATTTTTAAATCATATATTGGTGGCGATGTTCTCGCTTGTGAAGTCACTCGTGATCAGGTTTTGGAGTGGAGAGAGCAGTCCATAGGTAATGCTTTCGAGAAGAAAATATCTGAAATCACTTGGAACAACTATGTGAGGCATTTGAGAGCAATATATAAGCATGGGATAGATCACGGCCACCTCCCCGTCATGAAAAACCCATTTGCAGGTGTCAGTGTTTCTGTTTACAAGAAAAAAAAGAAAGTGCTTACGCAGGGCCAGATAAAGCTTGCCAGGGAATGCCTGATGCTTTCAGAAAAACTGGAGCAGGCTAGGGGGAAGCCAGAAAGGATACATCCTGCATGGTTTTGGAGGGTTGTGTTTGAAACTTTCTATCACACGGGAATGCGGCTTAGGCAGCTTCTTTACCTTACCCCAGGTGATGTAAATATTAGGGATGGATACATCGTGGCTTCATCTGAGGGCGCAAAAAACCGGGTAGAGCATACGATACCCATCTCGACTGCCTTGGGTCCGCATTTAAAGATGCTTATGAACTCGGCTAGAGTGATGGGGTTCGAGAGGGGGGATCAGCTTTTCAATGTGAATCGTTTTAGCGAAAGACACCGATCTGAGAAAATGAATACCTGGCAAGTGGAGCGGTTCTTTGATTTGCTTTCAGAGGCTTGTGGTTGTCGAATTACTCCGCATAGATTTCGGCATACTCTTGGGACTGAGCTAATGAGGGAGCCTGATAGAAACCTTCATATCACAAAAGCACTTCTAGGGCATTCGAGTGTGAAGACAACGCTGGAGTATGTTCACACGGATGTTGAAATGCTGAGGCCGCACCTAGAGAATAGGTAGTCTAGTAGCATTTTCGAGCCCGGTAATGTTTCATGTGTGCCTAAGGTCCTCTTGTCATGGAGCGTGCCGGGCGTTTCTTGGTAAGCACGTTGGCTTTCAGGCTTGGTTTTATAACTTCTTGGTCATTAGAAAGTTGCAAGAGAGTTGTGAGGTGGTCTTTTAATAGGCATTTATGAATGCATGTTTTGAGAGCTGCCGCCAGCTATGCTTTTCTAGATGAAAAGTTTCTTGCCCAGGAATGTTTGGTGGGTGAATAATATAGTGTGTGTCTCGTATATTGTTAAGTCAGTATTAGGAGGGGGTTCTCGCGTGAATATGATGAATGGCAGGCTGGTGGTTTTATGCCTCGCTGCAAGTGGTTTAGGAGCTGGGGTGGCGACAATTTGCGTGATCCCGGCTTATTCATGAGGCCGACCTGAAAACGAAGATGGCGAGTGGTTTTCTCTTGTAGAATCAGGATGTTCCTGCCAGAACACGATTCAAGAGGACCACTCGCCATGGGTGAAACCCTAACGACCTGGTCGCCCTCGTGCAACGGCTCTGTCCGTGTTGAGCTGAGCGGCCAGCGCACCACCAGCGACAGCGGCGCTCTGCTGCTGCGTGAAGCCCTCGATAACAGCGGCGTGATCGAGGCGCTGGAAGACAATCTGGTCGATTTCCGCAACCCGCTACGCATCCGCCACTCGCTGGCCAGCCAGCTGCGTACCCTGGTGCTGCAACGGGCGATGGGCTGGATCGATCTCAGCGATACCGACACGCTGCGCCGTGACCCGCTCTGGCAGTTGGCCTGCAGCGACGCGCGCGGGATGATGCCTCTGGCCCAGGACCGGCCGTCTCAAGCTACGCTGTCGCGGCTGCTGAGCTGCCTCGGACGCAACGACAACATCGATGCCGTGCACGAAGGCCTGCTGCGGCTGGTGGTCTGGCGCCTGACCTCGCTGCAGAACGGCGAGCGTCCCAAGCAGCTGACGCTGGACATCGACGGCCTGCCGATCGAAGTCCACGGCCACCAAGGCGGGTCCGCATTTCACGGACTTTACGGTGCCCGCATCTACTCGCCGCTGGTCGCCTCGCTGGCCGAGACCGGCGACATGGTGGGTGGGCTGCTGCGCGAGGGCAACGCCGGCCCAGCCGAGAACGCCGACACCTGGATCCCGCATCTGGTGCGGCGACTCAATGAGAGCACCGGGGCTCAGGTTCGCGTGCGCATCGACGCCGGTTTCACCGACAACGCGACGCTGGCGGCCCTGGAAGAGCGCGACATCGAGTACCTGGGCCGGCTGCGCAGTCACACCGGCCTGCAGAAGCTGGCGGCACCGCACCTGAAGCGGCCACCAGGCCGGCCACCCGAGCAGCCTCGCGAGTGGTGCCACGATCTGGAGTATCAAGCGGGCTCCTGGTCGGCACCGCGTCGCGTCGTGCTGGTGGTGCAGGAACGCCCCGATGATCTGCTGTTGCATGCCTTCTTCCTGGTCACCAACCTCAGCAAGTTCGACTGGCCGCCGGAGAAGGTCCTGGCGCTCTACCGCAAGCGCGGCAGCGCCGAGGCGCACATGGGCGAGGTGAAGTCGGCGCTCGACGTGCACCTCTCGTCGACCGATCGCGGCGCCTCCACCGTTCAGGACGTGATGGCGCGCAACGAGGTGAGCCGTAACCGGTCATTCCAAGG
>NZ_AXCA01000033.1:0-3615 GCF_000475415.1 Halomonas sp. PBN3
GCTTCTTACTCCACTGGGCGGTCCGATCAAGGGGCAGTACTACTACCTGGTGATGATGATCGACTTCTTCAGCCGCAAGATCACCGGCTGGGAGGTATTCCTGGCCGAGTCGGCCCACAACTCCTGCACCGTGCTGGAACGGACGGTGCTGGCCGAGCAGATCATTGACAAGCCGCTGGTACTGCACGCGGACAATGGTAGCCCCTTCAAGGGCGCCACGTTGCTGGAGAAGCTGCATGAGCTCGGCATCACGCCATCGTTCAGCCGGCCGCGGGTCAGCAACGACAACCCCTACTCGGAGGCACTGTTCCGGACCTGCAAGTACCGGCCTTGCTACCCCGTCGACGGGTTTGCCACGCTCGACGATGCCCGCGAGTGGGTGGCTGGCTTCGTGCAATGGTACAACCACGAGCATCGCCACAGCGGGATCCGCCTGGTGACACCGGCACAACGACATGCTGGGGAGGATACCGAGGTGCTGGCCAAGCGCCATGCCATCAATCAGGCGGCCCGGGAGGCCAACCCCGCCCGTTGGAGCGGTAAGACGCGCAACTGGACGCCCATCGCTACCGTATCGCTCAACCCCGAGCGGGAGCTTCAGGTCACCGTTGTCGAACCGGAAAAACAGGTAGCCTAAATGACCTCAGAGGCGACATATTCCTTGACAACTACCGCCGAACGCGGCCAGCATTTGGGTATCCAGCCGGACGGGCCGGCCGCTGATCCTGATTCCCCGGCGCTGACCGGCAGAGATCAGGCCTACACTTCTTGGCCAGATAGTATATTATTTGGTTTTGGGCGCACCCAATGAATTGGGATACATCAAAAATCTTTAAAAAATATTGAGGTGTATTGGACTCAAAAAATTTGTGTTGTAAGGTGCGATATAAATAAACTATTCCATAAAGGTGTGGCCCCTATTGATTTTTCAGTTTTTATGGACTGGTTTCTGTCTGACTGCAGCGGATATTGCAAGGCGATAATGAATTAATCGGAAGAGGGCGTTATTCTTTTGGCAAAGGATGTTCAATAAAGCAGTTTAATGAACATGGTGTGCGGTTTTTTTGCATGGAAAGTATTTTTTTGTATTAAGGTGTGATAAATGTTGAATTTGCGGCAAATCGAAGCTTTTCGTGCACTAATGATATATCGGACCGTTACTCAAGCAGCCAAAGCAATGCATATTTCGCAGCCTGCCGCAAGCAGGCTTATATCAGATTTAGAATATAATGTTGGTTTTTCTTTATTCCATAGAGATAAAGGCAGGCTGCTTCCAACTCCAGAAGCAATGGCCTTTTTTGATGATGTGGAAAAAGTTTTTACTGGTCTTGATAAAATTGCCGAATCAGCAAAGGAGATTAAGGATTTTAGAACTGGGAGATTGTTTGTTGTTGGGATGCCTGCAATAGCCCATTGTTTGCTCCCCGAAGCGGTGAACAAGTTTTCAGTAAAAAATGAGGGCATTACAATAACACTCCAGTCTCACAGCTCTCAGAAAGTTTTAGACTGGATGGCAACACAGCAATGTGATATTGGTTTTATAGGCCTTAAGATTGAAGACCCATCAGTAAAAGTTATACATTTAAAGTCTAGTCCTATGAAAGTTGTCATGCCAAAGAATCATTGGATGGCAATGAAAGATACTGTAAGCATAGATGATTTTGAAGGAGAGAATTATATTTCTTTTGGCCAGAATCAAGACTCTCGCCCATTTGTTGACAAGATTTTTTCAGATAACAAAGTGCAGCGTAAAATAAGGCTGGACACACAACTTTCTAGTGTCGCGTGCGAGATGGTGTTGAACGGTGGTGGGGTTTCTATAGTGGACCCTTTGACAGCCAATTTATATGGTGAAAGAGGGTTGGTGGCAAAACCATTAAGTGAAGTAATCGAATTTCACTATAGTGCAGTGTTGCCGGGTTATAGGCCTCCGTCAATGCTAGCTACTAGCTTTCTCGACCTTGTGACAGCGATGTTAAATGAAGAGCTGGATTAATGCATTCGGATTTTCGGATGTTATCGTGAAATAGGCAGGCCGGGATATTTATGAGGCAGACCTGGAATGGAGGTGGCGAATAGTTTTATCGTGGAATCAAGAGGTTGTAAGGACTTGGTTCAAGAGGACTGATCGCCATTGTTGAGTCCCTAACGACATGGTCGCCCTCGTGCAGCGGCTCTGGGTGTGTCCACCGGAACGGTCAGTGTACGACCAGCGACAGTGGTGCCTTGCTGCTGCGTGAACCTGGCTTATTCATGAGGATGCCCAAAAGTACGCCATGGCCCCATGGCTTGTCGACTGAGTCGGGATCAGTGTGTTACCTGAGGAGCCCCCTTCTTATGCCTGTTTAAAAGGCTTTGCTGTCACATCTATAAGCTGAATGCATATGCAGTGGCCATTAGGCCAGCCGTGTTCGCCAGCCATCAGCATGGCCGCCTTAATCTCGAACATTCGTCACCGCTCAGCGCAACGCAGTCAATTTCGGTAGTCCCTTCAACAGCGTCGGCCACCATTTGTCGGCCGCATCGCCGAGCTGCACCGTGATACGCCGAGCGTGTAGCGATAAGGTTGCAGCCACCTTGAGCACCTGCTCGCGCATACGGCTCAGGCTCCAGCCCTGTCGGGTTTGCCGCTCCAGGAGGCAGCGTAGACCATGCAGCACTTGATACGCGTAGAGGCTCAACAGCAGGCTCACCTCATTGCGAGCCATCACATCCTGAACGGTGGAGGCACCGCGATCGGTCGATGAGAGGTGGACATCAAGCGCTGACTTCACCTCGCCCATATGCGCTTCGGCGCTGCCGCGCTTGCGGTAGAGCGCCAAGACCTTCTCCGGCGGCCAGTCGAAATTGCCGAGGTTGGTGACCAAGAAGAAGGCATGGAGCAGCAGGTCATCGGGACGTTCCTGCACCACCAGCACTACGCGCCGAGGTGTCGGCCAGGAACCGGCTTGGTACTCAAGGTCGTGACACCATTCGCGTGGCGCCTCGGGTGGGCGGCCTCGCGGGCGCCGTAGATAAGGCTCGGCCAACGCCTGAAGCCCCGTGTGACTGCGTAGCCGGCCCAGGTACTCAATATGGCGATCCTCCAGGGCCTCCAGCGTGTCGTTGTCGGTGAAACCGGCATCGATACGCACCCGAATCTGGGCCCCGGTACTCTCGTTGAGTCGCTGCACCAGGTGGGGAATCCAGGTATCGGCATTCTCAGCCGGGCCGGCGTTGCCCTCGCGCAGCAGCCCGCCGACCATATCGCCGGTTTCGGCCAGCGAGGCGACCAGCGGAGAGTAGATGCGTGAACTGGTCTAATTGGAGCGGACACCCCGGTAAGCCTCATACTGGAGGCATTGGTGGTGTTCATGACCAAGAAGACGCGACGTCGGTACTCCGACGAATTCAAGGCTGAGGCGGTCAACATGGTTCGAGGAGAGGGTTATGCCATCTCCGAGGCTGCCAGGCGGCTGGATATCGATCGCAGCCTGCTGGATCGCTGGTGTCGCCAGCAACGTGACCGGGAGGATGGTGTGACTGACGACCAGGCAGATGAGCGGGATGCCGAGATCAAGAACTTCGCGAAGAAGTTCGTAAGTTGCGGATTGGAAAGGAGGTTTTAAAAAAGGC
>NZ_AXCA01000034.1:0-10358 GCF_000475415.1 Halomonas sp. PBN3
AAGTCCGACAGACTGCTAGCGCCAGAGATACGGATCTTGGCGAGTGATGCCCTTGGGCCGAAGCCTTAGAACGCTCGATTATCATCCTACCGAGAGATCACAGCTAGGCGTGCTTATAGCTCTTCACGCCCAACAGCCGGCGAGCCCTGCCAGGCCTTCAGTTCTTCCAGCTCAGGCGCGTTAGGGTCGCACTCTGCCAGCAGCTGCGCGAGCTTGGGGTGGTTCACGGACTTGGCCAGCCCTTCGCGCTCCAGAGAGGCATTCAGGGTCACCCGGCTGACACCGAAGTGCTTGGCCACCTCGGTCTTGGTGATCTCAGGGTTAGCTAACATCGCCGCCGCCTTGCGAGCGTCTGTGGGTGACATGGCCGGGCGGCGTCCTCCCTTGCGGCCGCGGGCTCTGGCCGCTCCCAAGCCAGCCAGAGTCCGTTCCCGGATCAGGCTATGCTCGAACTCGGCCAAGGCGCCGAAGATATGGAACACCAGTTTGCCACCGGCGCTGGTGGTATCGATCGCTTCGGTCAGCGACCGGAAGCCCACACCGCGCTCGTTGAATTCGTGAACTAGCTCCACCAGATCCTTGAGCGAGCGGGCCAGCCGATCGAGCTTCCACACCACCAGGGTGTCGCCGTCGCGTAGGACACGCAGGCAGGCCTGCAGCTGGGGGCGCTCTCGCTTGGTGCCGGTGACACGCTCCTCGAAGACCTGCTCGCAGCCGGCTTGCTCGAGCGCATCACGTTGCAACTGTGGGCTCTGGTCCTGGGTACTGACGCGAGCGTAGCCAATGATCATGCAAAGCCTCCCTGCTGTTCAGCGTCGAGGTATGCCCGGAGTTCACGTAAGGCGGATAGCCCACCATGGCGCAGGTGCTCCATTGGTGCCCTGCCCTGGAAGAGCGCCCCCTGATTGGGGTGATGTAGCCACCGACACTGGCGATCGGCCGAGTGAAACAGGGTCTCCAGCGCCGTGTAGATCCCCAGCAGCAGAGATGCTCGCTCGCGTTGCTCTCTATCCAAAGCTGCTCGGGCGGGATCACTCGACCATGCACGGTACGTCGCCAACCCCAGCCCCAGGAGAGCCGCCATCTCCTCATCAGAACAACCCCACTCGCGAGCAATTCTCGGCATTGTCCGCAGTACAGCCGCGCTAATGGCAGCATGATTGTCATGTGCCTCCCAATCCTCGAGGCCCACTGGCTCAAACGGCTCCTGGTACCCCTGCACCGAACCCTTCAGTCGATCTCGGGGGTCATCGGGGGTAGCTCCCTCAACAGCATGGCTCGGCGCTCCATCTCCTCGTGTCATCACGGCACCTCACGGAAAACAAACCCTCTTTTTCTTTACATCATGGCCATGAATTATACTCGAGACAATAATTGACCATAATTTCCTCTCACACCCACCGTGACACCAGAGGCTGAGCCAGATGCGGACTGTACCGATCCATACCCTCGAAGGGGATCAGGTAGTGTGCCTACCGGCTGACATGGCTTATGAAGGCGTAGAGGAGTTGGCCATCTCTCGGAAGGGGGACGTGGTCACTCTGCGTCCTGTGCGTCCCTCGTGGACGTCCTTCCTGGAGATGCCGAAGGCAGAGGATACGTATCTTCAGGAACGCCTCGCCGTCGTGGGGGACGCCTACTCCCCGTCGTTCTGACGGAGCCGTTCCGGCACCTGATAGCGCGTGCTACGGCCACCTGCTGGAAGCTTCACCAAGCACCCCTTCTCGACCAGCCCGGCGAGGTGACGGGTGGCGGTTGCCTTACTGACCTTGGCGACTTTTTGGTACTGCGACGCACTGATGCCGTGTTCGAAGCCTCTCTCTCCTCCATCAAGAAGGCGGTTCAGCACCTTCACCTGCTCGGGGAGCAAGCCGGTCGACCTGAAGCGCTGCCAGAAGCGGGCCTTGGCCAGCTTCCGATCGACCTGTGCCAGAACGTCCAGCAAGGTGGCATCCAGAGTCTCCAGGAACCAGACAAGCCAGGCCGTCAGGTCTGGCGTGCCACGCTGGCTCGCTTCCAGGCGACAATAGTAGTCGGCGCGGCGCTTCAGGATGGCCGCCGACATGGCATACAGGCGGATACTCTGCTGATCCGCCTGCGCCAAGGCGCGATCGGCGATGGCACGGGCAATCCGGCCGTTGCCATCTTCAAACGGATGCAGCGTCACAAACCAGAAGTGTGCCAGGCCCGCCCGAACCAGGGGATCCAACTCGGGGTCATGACGGCTGGACTCGAACCACGCGAGGAACTGATCAACCTCATGTTCCAACCCCTCACGCGGCGGTGCCTCGAAATGCACCTTGGGACGATCGAGGCGACCCGAGACCACCTGCATGGGCTCCACCCCGCGCCACTGCCCGGGCCTTAGCGTCGTCAGGCCGGCGTCAGCATCAGGAAACAACCACCGATGCCACTGAAATAGCCTCTTGGTGTCCAGCGGCGTGTCAGGCTTGAAGGTGGCATCCAGCATCAGCTCCGCCAGGCCTTCGGAACGTGGTGACGTCGTCCCCTCTGCTTCCTCCACGCCAAGGCGCCGGGCCAGGGATGAGCGAACTGACGCCACATTAAGACGCTCCCCCTCGATGGCCGAGGAGGTGACGATATTCTGCAATAGCGTATCCAGAGCGGCTCTTGCCTCAGCGTCCTGGTCATCTGCGGATGTCAGGGCTCCCGACCGTCCCAGCAAGATGCCGAGATCCTTCCAGCATGCCTGGACCCGTGGCTGAACCTCGGCCGCGTGCCAGGTGAAGTTCGGCCAATCAGGATGCTGCCAGATCCATGTCGAGGCTTGATCGGTCATGCCAGACCTCCAAGAAGGCGGAGGAGCCGAATGACAACGTCATTCGGCTCACGTTATGAGCCGAATAGTGATTGGTTTCGGCTCAGCTGGCAAGTCTGGGAGTCATAAGGCCTCGGCTCGGCGTCTTCTCGTGTCGTCGCGGCACCTGCCGATAAAGAAACCTTGGTTTTCTTTACATGTGATGGCCGGAGAGAGGGCCACTGGCCATAGAGCCCGGTGAAGGGGGCCCATGACCTACCTCATAGCCCCACAGGTACCGGCAGTTGCCCTGGAAGCTCCATGATGGCCTCTCGCGGCATTGGCTTGGCGAAGTAGAAGCCCTGCAGCAGGTCGCAGTTGCGGCGGATCAGGTCCTGTTGCTGCTCCCGCTCCTCAATGCCTTCGGCGACCACGACCAGGTCCAGGTGATGGGCCATGGTGATGATCCCTTGGACGATGGCGGCATTGCTGCGACTGGTGGCGATGTCCTGGATGAAGGCACGGTCGAGCTTGACCTTGTGGATCGGCAGGTCGCGCAGGTAGCTGAGACTGGAGAAGCCGGTACCGAAGTCGTCCAGCGCGACCCGAACCCCCATCGCCTTGAGCGTATTGATCATCGTGATGGCCTGCTCCGCGCCGTCGAGCAACACACTCTCGGTGACCTCCAGCTCCAGCAGCTCGGGCGGCAAGTCGGCATCGTCCAAAGCCGCCTGCACGTCGACCAGGAAGCCGTCACGTCGGAACTGCAGCGAGGAGATGTTCACGGCGACCGGACCCACCAGCCCGCCTGCGGCATACATCGTCGCGGCGTCCTGGCAGGCACGGCGCAGGATCCAGCGCCCCAGGGGAATGATCTGGCCGGTCTGCTCGGCCAGCGGGATGAACACGCAGGGCGAGATCATCCCGCGCTCAGGGTGGTGCCAACGGATCAGGGCTTCCATACCTCGGATGCGTCCGTTCACCGCCTCCACGATGGGCTGATAGTAGAGCTCGAATTGGTCTTGGCTCAGTGCGGTATGCAGATCGTGTCGCAATAGCACCGCCTCTTCGGTGCCGCGATGCTGGTCGCCCTGATACCAGTGCCAGGTATTGCGCCCCTGCTGCTTGGCATCGGCCACCGCCAGATCGGCGCGCTGCATCAGCTCGTAGGCGTACGCCACGCTCTCACAGTTGCAGGCGATGCCGATGCTGGCACTGATGTGCAGGGCACGCTCCTCAATCAGGAACGGCCGCGACAGGGCACTCAAGACCTCTTCGGCCATGTCGACCCCGGCCTGGCGACTATCGAGGTCAGACAGTAGCAGCGCGAACTCGTCGCCGGTCATGCGGGCCAGGTTCGCATCACCGTCCACCACCTGGCACAGCCGCTCGCTGACCGCCACCAGCAGCTGGTTGCCGATGTGGTAACCCAAGCCGTCATTGACGGCCTTGAAGCCATCCAGGTCGAGGTGCATCACCACCAACAGCCCCTGATCCTCCTGAACCCGAGCGAAAGCCGCCTGAAGGTGCTCATCGAAGGCGGTACGGTTGGGCAGACCGGTAAGCAGGTCGTGGGTCGCCTGGTGGGCGATCTGAGCTTCCTGCTCGCGCTGCCGGGTAATGTCCTGCTGGATGCCGATGTAGTGTGTGCAGGCACCTTCCGCATCAAAAACAGGGCTCAGCGAGAGGTGGTTCCAGAAGGGCGTGCCGTCTTTGTGGTAGTTGAGCAGGGTGACCTCGGTGGACTGTCGCTCGCTGATCGCCCGGCGAATGGCGACGAGGGCCTCAGGGTCAGTGTCTGGCCCCTGCAGGAAGCGGCAGTTGCGGCCCAGCACCTCCAGGGGGGTGTAGCCAGTGAGGCGATAGAAGGCCTCGTTGGCATACACCAGCGGCATGTCGGTCTGGGTGGCATCGGCCATGACCACGCCGTTGGGGGTGGCCTGGATACCTCGCTCCAGTAGGAGGCGATCCTCTTCCTGCTGCTTGCGAGCGGTGATATCACGGCAAACGCCGTAGACCCCCACCACCTTGCCATCCACCGAGACCGGGAAGTTGAGGATCTCCAGCCGGTAGGGATGGCCATCGCGGTGGGTGCCCATCGTTTCGTACTGGTACGCCCCGCCTTGTCGAGCAATATCGAACCCGGCTTGGGTCAGCTCGCGATACTCAGGCTCGATAAACTCGTTGAAGTGTCGCCCAACGATATCCGCTTCGGGATAGCCCGTGATGCATGTCAGCGCCGCGTTGCCCCGCTGGAAACGCCCCTCCAGGTCGAATTCATAGACCCCGTCGGGGTGATTCACGAACAGCGAGCGATGCCACTCGGAAAGGGTGCGGTGGCTGGCGGCATCACGGTCACGCAGGATGGCCAGGGCCACCAGCGCCGCCGCCTGCTTCATGCGGCGCCGACTCGACTCTGTCGGGTGGTTGGGGTCGCGAAAGTAGATGCCGAAGGTGCCCAGCAACTCACCGTCGGTCGTCAGCACAGGGTTGGACCAGCAGGCCCTCAGCCCCTCTCGATCAGCAGCGTCACGAAACGGCGCCCAGCGCGGGTCGCTGCGAATGTCCTCGGTGACTACCGGTTCCCGGCAGTAGGCCGCGCAGCCGAAGGAAGCCGCATCCGGCCCGATGGGCACCGCCTGCAGGCACGCCTCGTAGGCTTTGGAGAAGCGCTGGCTGGGGATGAGGCTAAGCGTCTGACGGCGGGAGTCGAAGCGCATGAAGGCCACGATAGCGTCTGGCAGCAGGATCTCTATCCAGCGGGCGATGGCATCCAAGGTTTCCTCGATCGGCGCCTGCTGCGCGATCCGTTCGTGGACCTCCTGCTGCGCCTCCATCAGCGCTAATTCATTAAGCACCACCGTGTCTCCATGCCGCCTTCCTTATGGGGGTAAATGCTCCCAGGTTCACCTACCGCCCGCTATGAGGCGAATAGTGGCCGAGCGGGTTCTGACGGGCAAGGCACACGCGTCCCACGAGCCATATCGTCTACCGAAGATGACGCTACATGACTTTTGCTGGATACTTGCGCGCGCTCAGCGCGCCGGCATGCTGCGCCTTGCTCCTGACGACGTGAACCCTTCGCCTGCACGGATTGCGGCTGACCTGTTTCGAGGCTCCGCCATTGATCATCAACGCTTTATGGGCCCGCCTGACGGTAGCGATCCTGCTACCTGTCGCGCTGGTCACACTGACCCTGACGCCAATCTTTGTCTCGCACCTGAAGGAGCGGGCAGACGGCACACGCAGGTCGGCAGAGACTCTGCTCACGTCCGAATACGACATACTCCTGCGCGGCATGAACGAGAGCTTCAACCAGGTCCTGGCCACCGCCGAGTACCCGCTGCTGCGACGTTTTCTATCTCGTCAGGACGCTGCCGAGACACCGACGTGGGGCCTGGCGGCGCAGAACGACTGGGAGCAACTGGAGGCCCTGTTCGACACCCTGCTGACGCACTTCGGCCGCTATACGCGTCTGGCGGTGGTCGACACCGAGGGGCGTGAGTGGGTGGCCACTTCGACGACTCCCCTGCTACCGCGGCCACCGGTGGTCGACCATGGCGCCTCGACCGCCTTCCGCCAGGCCATGACCCTGCAGGGCAGGGACCTGTATGTCTCGCCCCCTCGCCTGGGCGCCTCCGGGGCGGAGCAGGCGCCGGTGACCACCGTCATCGACATCGCCACGCCAATCATTGGTGATCAGGGCCAGCGCCTGGGCGTGCTGCTGTTCACCCTCGACTGGACACGCCTCACTGCATCATTGCCACATGCCCGTGATAGCCGCGGCGATGCTCTGCTGGTGGGAGCCCAGGGACGCTGGCTGTTGCCCGACGTCGACGGCCAGGAGGCGCGATTCGGCGAGCCCGTGGCCACACACTGGCCCGCGGCCTGGCGTGCGATGTCCGATCGTAACCAGGGTATGGCCACCCTGGACGCGCACCTGCTCGCCTTTCGCAGCCACGACCTGCGCACCCAGCACTACCGCAGCCAGGCCGGCACCATCGTCAGTGATCCAGGGACCCAACCCTGGCGACTCGGCATCCTGATGCCACGACCCAACCTGTGGGGACTGCTCAAGGAGAACCCGGTGCAGCCGCTGGCCATCGCCCTGGTCTATGCCCTGTCGGTCGCCTTCGGGGTGTTCTGGGTGCTCAGCAACCACCGCCTGCGCGGGCTACGGCAGCGGGCACTGCTGTTCTCGCGTGAGGCCCGCCAGTACGCCGGTGAGGTGCAGGACCTCTACGAGCACGCCCCCTGTGGCTACCACTCTCTGGACAGCGATGGCCGGGTAGTGCGGATGAATCGCACCGAGCTTGAATGGCTGGGCTATCGCGACGACGAGGTGATCGACAAACGCTTCTACCGCGACTTCGTCACCCCGGATACCCGCGCGGCCTTCGATAACGCCTTCCGCCAGGTATTGGGTGAGGGACAGGAAGGCAGTGCCGAGTGCGAGCTGCTGTGTCGCGATGGCACCCGTCTGCCGGTGGCGATCCAGGCCACTGCTCAGGTCACCGACGACGGCTTCCAGTATTCCCGGGCCATGGTATTCGACCTCAGCGAGCGCAAGGCCCTGGAGGCGCGCTTGGAGCGGCAGGCACTGACCGATCCGCTCACGGGGCTCGGCAACCGCCGCGCCCTGGAGGACCAGGCCGCCATGGAGATCGCCCGCGCCGAGCGCAGCGGGTCGCCGCTGTCGCTGATCGCCATCGACCTCGACCACTTCAAGCGCGTCAACGATAGCTATGGCCACGACGTGGGTGATGTGGTGTTGCAGGCCTTCGCCAGGCTGGCCCGCCAGGTGCTGCGTGACGGAGACGTACTGTGCCGCATGGGCGGCGAGGAGTTCGCTGTGCTGCTGCCCGACACCGGCCGCGAACAGGCCCTGCAGGTTGCCGAAAGGCTGCGTGAGGCGGTCTCCACCACCCCGGCCAAGGTCGGCCAGAGCGCCACGGAAGATGGCACGCTGGACTACACCGCTTCGCTGGGCGTGACACTGGTCAGTGCTGGAGAGACCACCCTGAAGCCGGCCTTCAAGCGCGCCGACCTGGGACTCTATGTCGCCAAGGAAACGGGCCGCAACCGAGTGCAGTGGGAAGAGGCCTGACCCCCATACGAAAAACGCCCCTGGTGACGGGACCGGCACCAGGGGCAAGCAGGATCATACACAGTTCAGGGAAGCGCCTCTTGGCCGGAGGCGCAGTGCAAATGCCTACGCAAGGACAAGCTTGCTGAACATTAGCACCTTTGTATCATGCCTTGATCTAAATCGTGACGCCACCCCCCCTTGCACTGATGGGTGCATCTGCGGGCTCTCTCAGCTACCCAACTCGTAGATTGCTTTGCTCTCGGCAGCAACGACACAGTTGCGCCCGGTATGTTTAGCGGCGTACAAGGCCTGGTCTGCCTCTGCCATCAATTGTGCGAGAGCCTCGAGCTCATCGCTAGCCTGGTGTGCAACACCAAGGCTGATTGTCATGTTGACTGACACTGGCCTTGAAACTCCCGCGACTTCAATGAAAAAAGGCGTATCAGCGACACAACGACGAAGGCGCTCGGCCAGAGACATGGCCTGTTCGTTTTGCATGCCGGTCGCAAGAACCGCGAATTCTTCGCCCCCCCAGCCTCACTAAGCAGTCCTCGGGCCGCAGTTCATGCTGAAGACGGTCTACTAACTGAGACAGCAAAGCATCTCCAACCAAGTGACCGTGGGTGTCATTGATCTGTTTGAAGTGATCAATATCGAACAAGATCAGATGTCGAGGAAATGTGGCGGGGTGCTCGCTCATTTGCCGGTCTAGGCCGCGTCGGTTGAGTGCACCGGTCAGCGCATCCCGCTCTGAAGCAGCCTGTGCTTGCTCTTCTTCTTGCTTACGTTTGCCGATATCGACCAGCACCCCGGCCAGTGCCACTGGCTCTCCCTGATCGTTGTGCTGTACCTCGGCGATGACCTCATACCAGGACCACGCATCGTCGACAAGACGAACGCGCACATCGAGACGAAACTGGACTGGAGTAGGAGCGTTACGCGACTCCCGGAGCCATGACCAGATCACTGCGCGGTCCGTTGGGTGTAAGCGATTCGCCAAACGCCGCAGCGGCATTCGGGGAGAGGTCTCGGGATAGCCCAATGCCACCTTTAGGCCCTGGGAGCACCATACGCGCCCATTGCGAAGGCTGACCTCCCAGACGCCGCAATCGGCGACCTTATGGAAAAGTTCGACCTGGCGCGATCGGTGGTTCAATTGATAGCGGTAAAGAGCCGCGGCAACCATCTGGGCTGCCGTCTCCAGCAGGTCGAGGCCTGGGCCCTCCCAGTTGACGGAACGGTCACAGTCATCAATCCCCAGTGTCCCCCACCAGCGGCCGTCCACGAAGATGGGAACACTGGCCATCGAGAGAGTCGCCTGACTCTCTAGGTGTCGCTTGATGGGGCCCTCTGGGAGCATGGGGGTGCAGAAGCTATGGCGACATCCCCTCTGACGCTCTTCAACCAGTTGCTGATACTCGACCTCATCGAGTGACGAAGCAAAGAACCGAGAACGATAGTGGTTCAGCAACTGGTAGCGTTCCGACGAGGCCCACTCGAAAACATAATCTTGAATCACCCTATCGGGCTGTATCTCCACCAGTTGCAGAATCCAGACCCTGCTGGCTCCAGAGACGGGCCCCAGTTCGGTCAGCAGTCGATCGACGCCATCCGCCCAGTGCTCCATGGCCATCAGCGCCGTGCTGCCGCGCGCCAATGCCGCCAAGCAGTCGTCAGCAACAAGAGGCACTTTGCTACCTCTGTAGGTAGCGAAGATCGGGGAGGGGGGCCAAGCATTGTCGGAACTCTGTTATGGGGCCTTGCTCCCAAGCATGGTTGAGCAATCGGTCAACTACAAGGTGCTGCTGGTCATAAAGCCACCTCCTTTGCTGCCAGGCGTCACCTGGGCAGTCCCTACCCGCCGCATGCATCGGTGTGGTCAACCTATTCCGGGGTGAGCTTCCATGGATTTAGACTTTCGTAGGGGTGAATAAAAACACAGTTTATGTGGTGACAGTAAAACCTGTTCTTCGCCATTTGCGAGTCCTTTCCGCAATATCGGGCCGCCCAATTAATTGGGTGGCCCGATATTAGTGGGTGATTGTGGCTTTATATTTGATATTTTAATTTATTGAGTCCATATGGTTTTCTATATGGTTAGATATTTGACGCTCTTTGGGTTTCGAATTGAATTCTTGAGCCACGTAGGCTTACCAGGTTTTACCATCTCAGGGTGTGACGAGATATAAACACCCAAAGAAACTATATAATTTGATACTTCACGGAGGATCTCATATTCCTCTGCTGCGAGTGGATCCGCTCCATGCTCAGTGGGCAGCATGATGTCGTTGTTCATGAATTCATATATTTCCGATGTCGTGAATGCTGACCTCAGCATGCAGGGGTGATTAATGGGATCTTCATCCATCGGGCTGTTGATTGCTATAGTAAGCCTGTGACCTTCTTCCTCTACTGGCTCGTACCATTCATCAATATTGTAGTGGCGGAGCATTTTGTTCATTTGCCGGGAAATTTCTGATGATTTCATCCAACCTACCAATATTCCATCAA